>DASZVM010000456.1:0-8890 GCA_035547295.1 Puia sp.
TTTGTTTTACTATTTGTAAATCAGCTATTTAATATGCGTATCTCTCATGGCTTTACCCGCTTGGGTGATTTAATGTCCATTCTGGGATAAAATATCATTAGTATTTAGGTCCAACGGGGACATATATTTGCTCTCATAACAAGCTTGCTCAATTTCATTCCCCATCGATGGCCATAGCTGCAAATACCGCCAAAACCGATAGCTTAGTTTCATGAACTTACAATTACCGGACCTCCTAATTATTGCGGCTTATCTTATCACCATGGTGGTGATCGGCTGGCTTTTACGTAAAAAGGCCAGGCAAAATAAAGACAACTATCTGCTGGGCGGGAAATCACTTCCCTGGTATATGCTGGGCCTCAGCGATGCATCCGATATGTTCGACATCTCAGGTACCATGTGGATGGTGAGCCTCTGCTTTGTATATGGCATGAAAAGCATCTGGATACCCTGGCTTTGGCCCGTGTTCAACCAGGTATTTATGATGATGTACCTGTCCCGCTGGCTAAGAAGGTCCAATGCCACGACAGGCGCGGAATGGCTCACCAGCCGTTTCGGCACATCAGGTGCCGGCGTGCGCTCATCACACAACATCGTCGTGGCTTTTGCCCTGCTCAGCTGTCTCGGCTATATGGCCTACGGCTTCGTGGGATTGGGCAAATTCGTCCAGGTATTCATTCCCTGGGACATCGTAAGCCCTTATGTTCCATTTCACATCTCCCCGGGATATGTGCCGCATTTCTATGGCATCGTCTTCACGCTTTTTGCCATGTTCTACTCGATCCTCGGCGGCATGCACAGCATCGTGCTGGGTGACGTTATTAAATATGGATTGATGACCATCGGTTGTATCAGCATCGCCGTCATCGCCATGATACGTCTCAGGAACCATCAGTTGCACGTCCCCGAAGGCTGGCTCAACCCGTTTTTTGGCGTGCATCTCAACCTGGACTGGCGTAATATCCTGAACGATGCGGATAAAAAGATACAAGCGGACGGATTCTCTCCCTTCAGTGTGTTCTTTATGATGATGCTCTTTAAGGGAATTTTTGCAAGTCTCGCAGGCACCGCACCGAATTATGACATGCAGAAAGTGCTCAGCACCCGCAGTCCGGAAGAAGCCAGTAAGATGAGCGGCTTTGTCTCTATCATTTTATTACCCATCCGCTATTCAATGATCATTGGCCTCACCGTCCTGGCATTGTTATACTATACCCGGATCAGCGGACAGTTGACTACGGGTGGGGAGACTGATTTCGAAAGGATCCTGCCGGCCACCATCAATAATTTTCTCCCCGTAGGGTTGATGGGCATCGTGCTGACAGGCTTGCTGGGGGCCTTTATGGGCACCTTCTCCGGTACGCTGAATGCCGCGCAGGCCTATCTGGTAAACGATGTCTATCTGAAATATATCAACCCCGCTGCCGGTACCCGCAAGACCATCTACATGAACTACCTGGCCGGTATAGTAATGGTGACCACAGGAGTCGTGCTGGGACTTTTCGTACGGGATGTAAACACAGTCCTGCAATGGATAGTATCCGGCCTGTACGGAGGCTATGTCGCCGCCAATATGTTGAAATGGCACTGGTGGCGGTTCAATGCAAGCGGATTTTTCTGGGGCATGCTGGCCGGCATCATCCCCGCCATCGCCCTGGCTGTCCTTAAATCATTCGGCTGGCTGCACGGTCTGGACCTTTACTATTGGCCTATCCTTTTTCTGCTTTCCCTGGCCGGCTCCATCCTGGGAAGCTATGCGGCCCCCCCTACGGAAGAGGTCGTGCTGAGATCCTTCTACAAGAATGTCAGACCATGGGGCTTCTGGAAACCCATACAGCAAAAGGTTATGACGGAAGACCCCGCTTTTATTCCCAACCGCAATTTCCGGCTGAACGCATTCAACATATTCCTGGGCATCATTGGACAGCTGTGTCTGACCATCCTGCCTATGTACATCGTATTATGGCTGAAAGGACCCTTGCTCATCACCGTGACCCTTCTCTTGATAATCTGCTTTATCCTCAGGAGAACCTGGTGGGATAAGCTCAATGAATATTGACCGGAGTGAACACGGGCCCGTGGCTATTAAAAAAAGGACAACCATGAAGAACGATTTTAACAAAAGACTATCGCAGCTTGACGAGCAATATGCCCGGCTGATCCAACGGCCCAATGAGATCAGCGGACTGGGTAATGGAGTCTTCGATCGCTGGAAGTATCCCGTACTGACAGCCGCTCACACGCCGTTGTTCTGGCGCTACGATCTGAATGAGGAGACAAACCCCTTCCTGATGGAACGGTTTGGTATCAATGGTGTCTTTAATGCCGGCGCCATCAAATGGAAGGATAAATATATAATGATGGCCCGGGTGGAAGGTGCCGACAGGAAGTCCTTTTTTGCCATTGCGGAAAGCCCCAATGGTATTGACCGGTTCAAATTCTGGGATTCTCCCGTGCATATGCCCGGACATGATGACCAGGAGACAAATATCTATGACATACGTCTCACTCATCACGAAGACGGATACATATACGGGTTATTCTGCACCGAAAAAAAAGACCCTTCGGCACCGCCGTCCGATCAATCCTCGGCCATCGCTCAATGCGGCATCGCCCGTACCAGGAACCTTGTCAATTGGGAGAGACTGGCGGATCTCCGGACCCCATCGCCACAGCAGCGCAATGTAGTCCTGCACCCCGAGCTTGTAGAGGGAAAGTATGCTTTTTACACCAGACCCCAGGACGGATTTATAGACGCCGGCAGCGGAGGCGGCATCGGCCTGGGTTTCGCGCCATCCATTACCCATGCCGTAATAGAGAAAGAGACCATCATCGATCCCCGGATCTATCACACCATCAATGAGGCCAAGAACGGACTGGGGCCCGCACCTATCAAGACCCGTCTGGGATGGCTTCACCTGGCTCATGGCGTCAGGAACACAGCCGCCGGTCTTCGCTATACACTCTATCTGTTCATGACAGACCTGCATGACCTCAGCAAGGTGATCTGCAGACCCGCCGGCTATCTCATCGCTCCAAGAGGAGAAGAAAGGGTAGGAGATGTATCCAATGTCGTATTCGCCAATGGATGGATAACAGATAAGGACGGAGCCGTATTTATTTATTACGCTTCCTCCGACACACGCATGCACGTGGCGACTACCACCATCGAAAAGCTGCTGGACTATGTGATCAATACCCCGGCGGATGAATACAGTTCCGCCGGCTCGGTAAAAACTTTACAACAGATTATCGATAATAACAAAGCGCTAAAGCGAGCCGAAGGCTCGTTGTCCGAAGGACAGACGTTAGATGTTTGACGCGATTGGACTATTTTTTTCCAACGTCCAATTGCGTCACAATAATGAAAGCCGGTTCGGTAGTTTGAACATTTTAGTGTAGGTTTGGAAAAAGAAAAACTTACACAGATATGAGATTGCTATCAAAGGCTCTGCTGCTCGTCATGTTCACAGCCGCCGCTTCCATGGCACCTAAAAAACCCATCCGCGTTGTATTCTTTGGAGATTCCATCACTCAACAAGGTGCCCAGCCCGGCGGGTATATCGTAAAATTGAAAGAGGCCCTGACAAAAGCCGGACGGAATTCCGACTATGAGCTCATCGGCGCCGGCATCGGCGGCAATAAAGTATATGATCTTTATTTACGCATGGACGAGGATGTGATGGCCCAGAAACCCGATGTAGTAGTTATCTGGATCGGCGTGAACGATGTTTGGCATAAGACGTCCTCCGGAACAGGGACGGATGCGGATAAGTTCGAAAAATTTTATACAGCCATCATCAATAAATTATTGGACAAACATATCAGGGTGATCCTCTGTACACCCGCCGTCATCGGAGAAAGAACGGATTTTACAAATATGCAGGACGGAGACCTCAATGCCTACTCCCAGATCATACGGGGCCTGGCCCAGAAATTTCATTGCGGTCTGGTGGATTTCCGCGAGGCCTTTCATACCTACGAGCTAAAGAACAACCCCGCCAATAAAGAATCCGGTATCCTCACCAGGGACAGGGTGCACCTGAACGATGCCGGCAATCAGCTGGTGGCCGACAAAATGCTGGAAGCATTGGATTCCAAATAATCCCAAAATTATTACGCATGGCAAAAACTGTCATCATCACCGGCGCGAATGGCAACCTGGGCGTTGCCGCCGTGAAGAAGTTCCTCGATACAGGATATAAAGTGATCGCCGTCGACCATATGGGCACACACCTCGGGTTCGCCGCGGCTCACGACAATTTTGAGCTGAAAGATATCAACCTTTCGGACGAGGGGGCAGTAGAAGATTTTATTACCGAAGCCATCAGTCTCTATGGACGCATCGACGGCGCTCTTCTGCTGGTAGGAGGCTTCGCCATGGGAGATGTCTCGAAAACAGACGGGGCCGCCATGAAAAAGATGTATTCCCTGAACTTTGAGACAGCCTGGTTCGCAGCCCGGCCCCTGTTCCAGCATATGCTGCAGAATGGATTCGGACGACTGGTTTTCATGGGCGCCCGCACAGCCCAGAGACCCGAGCTGGGAAAAGGGGCCATCGCCTACGCGCTTACAAAATCCATGCTGTTCAACCTCGCCGATCTGCTGAATGCCTCCGCAAAAGGAAAGAACGTGCTGGCATCCGTAGTAGCGCCCGGTACCATCGATACCCCGCTCAACCACCAGAGCATGCCCGATGCCGACTCCAGCGGCTGGATAACACCCGCACAACTCGCGGATCTGTTGGAGCTCATCTGCAGCGGAAAACAAATATGGATCGCGTAGCGATCCATATTTACTCCTAACCCATAAGCTTTGTTACACTGTCAGTACGCTGTTCCAACCAGTGACCCCATCCGGCTCCCGTAAGGGGTTTTCAATGTCCTCCATCCACATCTTATCATCGATGAGAAATCGATAATAATACTTGCCATTCGGCAGCATGGGAATGGAGATCTTCCATCCTCCCCTGACCTTTTCAGGCTGCATCTGTAATTCATCGGTTGCCCAATGATTAAATGTGCCGGCCAGGGAGATGTGCTTGCAGGTGGCCGCATTCAGATGATGTACATAAAACTCGATTGTTTTTTTCCGCCTGTTGATGTACGGCGATTCACGATGTTTCATAGCAACCCCCTTTTTTAGATTTTAAATGACAGTCTTCATGCGGGCAGGAAAGGTTTAATATGGCTAAATCGAATTCTGGCAGACTATGCAGACAACGGTATAGAATTGGGAAGAGTTACAAAATTTACAATTTTTTTCGGCATATTGCAAGAAGATGGGTTATTTATTTGCTAAATCGGTTTAATGTATTTTTAATGGGACAGAGTGCCCCGGACCCGGCATTTACACTATATTACACCAATCCCAAAGACGATTTTTCGGACATTTACGAACTATGGCAGAAACAAAGATCTTACTGGTTGAAGACGAGAAAAAGATAGCAGAGACCCTGCGCAAGGGACTGACAGAACAGCACTATGAGGTAGACGTTGCCTATGACGGGGCAGTAGGCAAAAAGCTCTTTGACGCCGGCTCCTACGACCTGGCGATACTGGACATCAATATCCCCCTGATGAACGGATACGAGCTGGCACGCCACATCCGCGCCTACAACGAAGAGATCCTCGTGATCATGCTGACAGCCATGAACACCACCGAGGACAAGATCGAAGGCTTCGAAGCCGGCGCCGACGACTACATCGTAAAACCTTTCGACTTCCAGGAGCTCCTGGTCCGCATCCGTGCCCTCCTCAAACGCCTCCATCACCAGCCGGCTGCCGGCGCCAATATTTTGAAGGTGGGCGACCTGGTGATGAACCTCGACAGCAAGGAGGTGACCCGGGAAGGTAAGAACATACCACTGACAGCTAAAGAGTTCCAGCTGCTGGAATATCTCATCCGGAATAAGAACAAGGTGGTATCCCGCATCGACATCGCCATGAATGTGTGGGACATCGACTTCGACACCAAGACCAACGTCATCGACGTATATGTGAATTTCCTTCGTAAAAAGATAGAAAAGGACTTTTCCTCCAAACTCATCTATACCCAGGTGGGCATGGGGTACGTTCTGAAAGAAACCCCCTGATGTGAAGATCCGCTATAAGATAATGCTGCTGTTCACATTGCTGGTAACGGCGATCATCTCCCTGCTGACATGGTCCGTCTTTTATTTTGCCCGGCTTGAACGCGTACAGGTATTCAACAGACGGCTGAAAGCCCGCGCCAGCTACAATACCCAGCTTTATGCCCTGATGGGCGACAGCGCCTTCTCTTTTCTCCGGCGGATGGATACCACCGGCGGCGTGCTGCCCCGGCGCAGCATGGGCATCTATACGGACGACGGCAGGACATTATATCAATACGACGTCCCGGGCGCGCCTGCGCTCTTCGTCAACAGCGACCTTCTGCGGGAAGTAAAGGAAAAAGGCGAAAAATACTTTACCATCGGCGACCGGGAAGCCGTCGCCATCCACCGGGAAACCAGCAGAAGGGACTTCATCGTAGTAGTGGCCGGCCGTGACGACGACGGCCTGGAAAGGGTCGAGACATTGAATAAGATCCTCCTGTTCAGCCTTGTAGTAGGGGTCTGTCTTACAGCCCTGGTCAGCTATTTCTTTACAGGCCGGCTGCTGCGCCCCCTCTCCCAGATCATCCGGGAGGTAAAGGAGATCTCCTCCTACGATCTCTCCCATCGCATCCGCGCCGGGGCCGGCCAGGACGAGCTTAGCCAGCTGGCCAATACATTCAACGATCTGCTAAGCCGCCTGCAGGAATCCTTTGCCATCCAGCGCCGGTTCATATCCAACGCCTCCCACGAGCTGTCCACCCCCCTCACCTCCGTCTCCAGCCAGGTGGAAGTGATCCTCCAGAAAGAAAGGACGGCCGATGAATACAAACAAGTGCTTTATTCCGTCCGGGAGGACGTCCAGCAAATGCGCCAGCTGACAAAAAGCCTCCTGGAGATAGCTAAGACAGGTTCACAAGGGGGTATCGAACTCAACGAAGTACGGGTAGACGAAGTATTGCTGAAAGTGACGGCCGATGTAAAAAGGCTCAGCAGCGACTACCATGTCGAGCTCAACTTTGGGGAATTCCCCGAAGACGAAAGGGACTTTGTCGTATTTGGGAACAGCGAATTGCTGTACATCGCCATCAAGAACATCGTAGAGAACGGCTGTAAATACTCCTCCGATAAAAAATCCGTGGTGGACCTCTCCTTTTTGGACCATAAAGTATATATACAGGTAATGAACGAGGGAGACGTTATCGCCGCCGAAGAGATCCAACAGATATTCCAACCCTTCTACAGGGGTTCCGGCACAGGCAATACCCGCGGTTTTGGATTGGGCCTGGCCCTTGCCCAACGTATCATCGCCCTCCATAAAGGCTTTATCCGGGTGAGGTCCGATATGGACAGCGGTACGAATTTTACCATCGAAATGCCATCCATAACAATATTCAATTGATAGCTATTGTCCGTGATCACCCCCCTTTGTTAATGACTTCCTTTTTAATTTTCGTTTAATGTCCAAAACCTCCCGATGGCCTAGTTTTGGCACCCCACATCGGGGGCTAGACTATGAAAAAATTACTATGAAAAAATTATTTAACCATATGCTCGTACCGGTGGACCTGGCGGATGACGAGGGCATCCTGCAACAAGCCCTCCACATGGCCGGCTGCCTTCAATGCCACGTTCACCTGCTGTACCACATACCTGCCGCACACAATGATGGTATTGCCGGGAAATTAAAAGCCTCCATACGCCAACGACACCCCTTTCTTACCGACCCTTCCATTTCACTCGAGGTAAATACCGACCCCTCCTTTCCGGACAAACAGATTGCGGATTATTCCATACGCCATTCGATAGACCTCATCCTTCTCGTAAGAAAGAAGAAACCAAGCCATCCCCTTTTCTACCATTCAGCCGGCGCTGATATCGATCGGCTGGTGGACAGGACCCATTGCCCCGTACTTTCCGTGCTCGAACAGCCCTCCTTCACCAGCCTGAAAAATATCGTGCTGCCTGTGGGAGATCGCCTGCCCATGCGCCAGCTGCTGTTCGCCACCTATCTCGGCAAGACGGTGAATTCCACCATCCACCTGGTAGCCTCCGGCAGCAGCGATCCCGGCCTTGCCGGCGAGACCAGCGGCATTCTGCATAAATGCTACCGGCTCCTGAGAGAGAATACGAACCTGGCCATAGAATGCACGTCCGCCTCCGAAGAGGATCTCGAAAAAGCAGCCTGGGGCTACGCAAAAAAAATAAAGGCTGATCTCATACTCACCTCTCCGGGCGGGAGATCCATGCTTTCCGGTTTCTGGAACAAGCTCCGGGGCAAGCTCCTGCGACGCCTTGGCTCCAGACCACCATCAGATAGTTCACAGATACCCGTGATGACCATTAGCAATCTTTCGTAAATTACGCGATGACTTGGACCCAACTCACCAACCCCTTACACCATATTAGTCTGTCTGCACTGGTTGCCGCATTACCCCTGGCCTTCATCTTCTGGGCCCTTATCATTAAAAAGATGAAAGGACATACCGTCTGCCTCCTCACCGTCCTCATCGGCATGATCATCGCCATACTGGCATATGGCATGCCCGTTAAGCTGGCAGCCCTCTCTGCCGTCGACGGCGCCCTCTTCGGGCTCTTTAGCATATGCTGGATCATTATGGGCGTACTCTTCCTTTATCACCTGACAGTGGAAAGCGGACAATTTGCCGTCATACGCAATTTTATGGCTTCCATCACCACCGACAGACGGCTCCAGGCCCTGCTGATCGCCTTTGCCTTCGGCTCCTTCCTTGAAGGCGCAGCCGGCTTCGGAGCTCCCGTGGCGATCACAGCCTCCATGCTGGTAGGCTTGGGCTT
>DASZVM010000457.1:0-5093 GCA_035547295.1 Puia sp.
CATTAAAGTTTTAGCAGGTTTTTCCTGTCCGTAGAAGAAGCCGGCTATCTGTATCAGGATGCAGAACCCGTAAGCGTACAGACCGCTGACATCATTGCCGCTGATGGCATTGGCGCCGATGACCACCCCGAATGCCACATAAGGTACAACGATAAACAAAATGTTCCGCATCGTCTTGCCCGGATTGAATACCGTGATGGCGCCAGCCCAGCGGCCTACCATAAGGCTGCCCCAGTAAATGGAAATATAGGGGGCCAGCTCGCTGTCCCGCAGACCTTCGGGTGTCAGGTAGCCGGGATGCTTCAGAAGGGCGCCCATATTGCTTTGAATAGTGACCTCCACGCCGACATAGGTGAAGATGGCCAGCATGCCCAGCACCAGCTGAGGGTAGCGCATGGCGCCCCATCCTTCGCTGTTCTTTTGGGCTGACCTGTTGGAGAAAAGCAATCCGAAGACCACTACGCCGAGGCCTACCAGCTGCAGAACAAAATCGGTGCTTTCCTGTTTATGCTGTTCCGCCAGTGCGGGATTACCTACTTCCTTTGCCAGGCGGTAAAATATAATAAAGAAGACGGCTACCAGCAGCAGGGCGATGACCGTGATGCTCGTCGTGGCTTTGGACGATTTCTCAAAAGTGGGATCGCCTTTGCCCTGCGGAAGCTTTTTGGAGAAAAGGAATAAGAGGGCCGCGATCAGGAAAAGAGCCGCGACGGCCACATATAGATAATTGATAGAGGCCGTGCTGGCATTCTTTATTTCTTCATCGCTGGCCTTGGCTGCGCCGAACAGTGCAAGCGCAACGATGATGGGGCCGATGGTGGTGCCAAATGAGTTCACCCCGCCGGCCAGGTTCAAACGATGCGAGCCCGTCGCCGGGTCGCCAAGGGCAATGGCAAAGGGGTTGGCAGCCATCTGCTGGAGGGAAAAACCCATCGCTACGACAAAAAAAGCCGCTAAGATGAAGTAGTAGGAGCCGCTGTCTACGGCAGGCAGCATCAGCAACGCTCCGCCTACGGATATGAACAGTCCATATATGATGCCATTCTTGAACCCCCATTTGTTAAGGATATCTGTTTTGCTGGCCGAGGAGAACCAGTATAAGATCAACGATCCCACGAAATAGGCCGTATAAAAAGCAAAATCGATCAGCTGGCTTTGGAACTGGTTCAGCTGGAAACGGGTTTTACAGAAGGGGATGAAGATCCCGTTGGATGCTGCGATAAAACCCCAGAAGAAAAATACGATAACCAGTGTGGCAAGGGCTCCGGTGTTAGTGGGCTGTTTTGATTGGTTCATGTAGTGTCGCTGTTTGGAATTAAGGGTTGAAAATAGTTAGTTTTCATGAGGCGAAAAATTTTTTCATCTCCGGCGGATCATTAAATGGAAAACCTTCCCTAAATTGAATGACAATTGTCTTAGTAACCTGCACCCTAAGCAATAATACAATTTAATGGAAATAATACATGTATCGGCAGAGTGTTATCCGGTGGCCAAGGCTGGGGGGTTGGGCGACGTAGTGGGAGCATTACCCAAATACCAGCGTCAGCTGGGGCATGTGGCCAAGGTTGTCATGCCGATGTACCGGACGAAATTTCTTTATGCCAATCAATGGGAAGTAGTTCATAAGGGTTATACGCATCTGGGGAACTGGTGGTTCAACTACACGGTGATCAAGGAGCAGACGGGCAAACTGGGGTTTGATCTTTACCTGTTGGATATTTACGGGTTGCTGGACAGGGAGAAGGTATATGGATATGACGATGATACGGAGAGGTTTACGGCCTTCCAGGTGGCCGTGGCCGATTGGATGGTGTCCTGGAAACACCGGCCGGACATCGTACACGTCCATGACCATCATACGGCGCTGATCCCTTTTATCTTTAAATATTGCTATGCTTATCAGTCCCTGGCGGAAGTGCCGACCGTGCTGACGATCCATAACGCGCAATACCAGGGTTGGTTGGGTTGGGACAAAAGCACCTATATTCCCGCCTATGATACCTGGAAGACAGGGATGCTGGGGTGGGGAAGCGCTATCAATCCCCTCGCCAGCGGGATCAAGTGCGCCTGGAAAGTGACTACGGTCAGCCCCACCTACCTGGAGGAAATGAGAAGCAATGCCAATGGGCTGGAGGCCTTGCTGGAATACGAGAAGGGTAAGTGTTCCGGGATTCTCAACGGCATCGACACGGTGGTTTGGGATCCGGCAACGGACGGTTATTTCGGGGACCATTATACCGTGGATACGGTGGAGGAAGGCAAGCGCAGGAACAAAGAGCTGCTGTGTCAGCGGTTCCAGCTGGACCCCAAAAAGCCGCTGATCACTTTCATCGGCCGGCTGGTAGGGGAAAAGGGGGCGGACCTGCTACCTCAGGCCATCGAAGACTCTTTTTATTATACAGGGCGCAGGATGAATTTCCTTATCCTGGGCAGCGGCTTCCCTGATGTCGAAGGCCGGCTCAACGCAATGAAAGGGCTTTCCAGGGGGGACTATAATGTTTATATCGGGTATGATGAGGCGCTCAGTCATCTTATTTATGCCGGCGCGGATTTCATATTGATGCCTTCCAGGGTGGAGCCGTGCGGGCTTAACCAGCTGTATGCCCTGCGGTATGGTACGATCCCCGTGGTGCGGAATACAGGAGGTCTCCATGACACGGTGATCGATTACGGGGATAAAAATGGATATGGTATACGTTTTAATCATGCCAGCGTGGGGGATATGACCCATGGCATCTGGCGGGCGTCCGAGCTGTATCAGCAGACCGAAAAGCTAAAGGAGATCCGTCAGCAGATCATGCGGCTGGATTTCAGCTGGGAATCCAGCGTTCAGCAGTACCTGGACCTTTACGGATCTATAAGAAGATAAAAAAACAACGTTCAATTCATAAACCGCAAAGTGTATGTCTAAAGAAATTTTATCCGTCATATTAGGGGGAGGAGCCGGCACCCGATTGTATCCCCTTACAGCCAGCCGTAGCAAACCGGCCGTGCCTATCGCAGGGAAGTACCGTCTGGTGGATATTCCCATATCCAACTGTCTGAACTGCGGCATCACCAGGATGTTCGTGCTGACGCAATTCAACTCGGCCTCGCTGAACCGGCATATCAAGAATACCTACCATTTCAGCGCTTTCAGCTCGGCTTTTGTAGATATCCTTGCAGCAGAGCAGACACCGGATAATCCCACCTGGTACCAGGGCACGGCCGACGCAGTACGCCAGTGTCTCCGTCACCTGGGCCCCTTCGACAGCGAATACGTCCTTATTCTTTCCGGCGACCAGCTCTATCAGATGGATTTTATGGAAATGCTGGCGCATCATAAGGAAAAAGGCGCGGACATTTCTATCGGTACCATCCCGGTGGATGACAAGGAAGCCTCCGATTTTGGGATCATGAAAATGGACGAGAATGGATATATCACTTCTTTTACCGAGAAGCCCAAGAAAGACATGCTTCCTCCATGGGTAAGTGACACAGGACCCGCCATGCAGGCAAAGGGACGGAATTATCTCGCGTCCATGGGTATCTATATTTTCAACCGCCAGCTGCTGACGGAGCTGCTGCAGAACGAATACGTGGATGCCACGGATTTCGGTAAGGAAATAATTCCCCAATCCCTGGAGAAATATAAGGTGGTCAGCTATCAGTATGACGGATACTGGACTGACATCGGTAATATTCCCGCTTTCTTCGAGGCCAATCTGGGGCTTACAAAGGATATCCCCGACTTCAACCTCTTCGATAACGAAAAATCCATCTATACCCGCGCCCGCATGCTGCCGCCCGCCAAGATCAGCGGCACTACGCTGGAAAAGACCATCATTGCCGAAGGTTGCATCATCAACGCCTCCCGCATCGAGAACAGCATCATCGGGATCCGAACCCGCATCGGCACCGGGACGACCATTGTCAGCAGCTATCTGATGGGGGTGGATTTTTATGAGACCATCGAAGAGATCGAACAGGCCCGGTCGCATGGCCTGCCTACGGTAGGCATCGGGCATCGCTGCTATATCCGTAATGCCATTGTGGACAAGAATTGCCGCATCGGGGATGACGTACGGATCAACGGCGGGCACCATCTGGAAAATATGGATCATTCCCTGTACAACGTCAAGGAAGGGGTAGTGGTGATAAAGAAAGGCGCTGTGCTGCCCAACGGATTCGTCATATAGTAAGTGGCTGCCCGGACCCCATCCGGGCAGCCGATAAACGATTGCTATGCCTTCATCACCTCCCCCTGGCCTCCCGCCTAAAGGGCTGGCTGCAAAGCCCAGCCTCACCATCACGCAGGTGTTTACCATGAGCTTTGGCTTTATGGGTATCCAGTTTGGATTTGCTTTACAGAATGCCAATACCAGCCGCATCCTGCGTTCGTTTGGCGCGGATGTAGATCAACTGCCTATGTTCTGGATCGTGGCGCCACTGGTGGGTATGATCGTACAGCCGCTGATCGGACATTACAGCGACAGGACCTGGAACCGGCTGGGCAGGAGAAAGCCATATTTTCTGACAGGTGCGCTTCTTTCTTCCCTGGCGCTGGTGCTGCTACCGAATGCCGGAGGAATGGCGGGGTGGATACCTGCCCTATGGATAGGCGCTGGTTTTGTGATGGTAATGGACGCCTCGTTCAATATTGCCATGGAGCCTTTCCGGGCGCTGGTGGCGGACAACCTGCCTGACCGGCAGCGGACGCTGGGCTTTTCCGTGCAGACTTTTCTCATCGGTCTGGGGGCCGTGGTAGGCTCTGCGCTGACAGAGATACTTTCTTCATTGGGTGTCAGTAAAGAGACAGGGCCGGATGGTATCGCCCCCAATATAAAATACGCTTTTTACATCGGAGCGGCCGTGTTTATCATTGCCATCCTGGTGACGATACTTTTTTCCCGGGAATACCCTCCGGCAGAATACGAGAAATACCACGGCAGGCCGGATACCGCCGAACACCACACCGGCCTTCGCCAGATCATCATAGATTTCACCCGCATGCCCCGTACCATGAAACAGTTGGGGCTGGTGCAATTCTTCAGCTGGTTTGCTCTCTTCAGTATGTGGGTATTTACCACGGATGCCGTGGCCACCCATGTCTA
>DASZVM010000458.1:0-6163 GCA_035547295.1 Puia sp.
CGCTGAGGTTGAAAGTATTCTTGGCGTAACGGGTCTTGGGAATAATACCCGTCTGGTAAAGATTGCCATAGGACATCCGGTAACCCGCATCAGCCGTTCCACCGGCCACGGCAATATTATTATCCAGCACCATCCCCGTCTTGAAGAAAGAATAAGTATCGTAGGGTCTTACCGGGGTTTTGGCGGACGGATCCGACTTGCCTACGATATTGCCATGCTTGTCCCAGGGATTCGTAGTAGAGCCGTCCCAAGCCAAGGTGTCGATGGCCGGTCCCCAGGAATATGGCTGCCTGGAGGAAGGGTCCTGATATACATATTGTTGGAGATTATCATCCCAATTACCTTGCGCAAACTTGGTCTGCAACGGAGGCAGCTGCGTATGCGTATCCCAGGTAACGGAAGAATTAAAGCTCACCTGCGCTTTATGCGCGCCCCCTTTCTTCGTGGTGATGACAAGTGCGCCGCTGGCCGCCTGGATACCATAGAGGGCCGTAGCGGCAGGTCCTTTCAGCAGCGTGATGGACTCGATGTCATTGGGGTTAAGGTCCAGACCACGGTTGGTGGGCTGCGAAGCGCCCAGCAGGTCAGCCCCTGCGCCGCCTGCCTGAAAGCCGTTGAACTGGGGGTCAAAGTTGTTGGCGGAGTTGTCGATAGGCACCCCGTCCACCACCATCAGCGGCTGGTTATTACCCGTGACGGAGGTCACCCCGCGCAATAGCAAAAATGTGCCCGCGCCCGGATCACCCGCGCTGTTGATCACCGTCAGACCGGAAGCCTTGCCGCTGAGCTCGTTCAACGCATTACCCGTCCCCGTCGTGTTCAGCTGATCGCTGCCGAGTGTTTGCGTCGCATATCCCAGAGACCGCTTCTCCCTCCTGATGCCTAAGGCAGTGACAACCACCTCGCTCATCGAATGCGTATCCCTGAATAATTGTACGGTAACCTCTGACTGCCCTCCGATGCTATACTCCCTGGACCCAAATCCCACCGCTGAAACAACCAGCGTCCCATTAGCCGGAGCCATAATTCTAAAACTGCCATCGGGCCCCGCGCTGGTCCCCCCGCGCGCTCCCTTGATCTTGATCGACGCCCCTGAGAGGGGATTGCCCGTCGAATCGGTGACCCTTCCGGTCACCTCTTTATTCTGAGCCTGGCTCAGAAATGCAAAAGCCATGAATAGGATGGTTAAAACCAAACATTTTCTCATTTTCTGTCTTTTTTGATTAATAGGTGTGTTGACTCAAGTGTACGGTCCGTTCATCACTGATACGGGCCATTCAAACCAGACAAAAAAATTAACTTTTATGACGCATAGTGACGGCTTCTTATAACTCAATCGGGAAAATTGACCACCGAAGCCGCATAAAACTAAACTGAAGAAGAGAGGAGAAAAGATGAATTGTTAAAATAATACCCCTGAAAGGTAAAAAAAGTACATTAAAAGATTGTTAATCATCTTAATGAGATACCCCTAAAACGTCCCCAAACTACCCTTAAACGTCCCGAATACCCCCCTTAAGCATCCCCCAAGATACCCCTTAAGGATCAGAACACAAAGCTCAGCCGTAGCCGGAAGGGATAAAAACAAAAAAGCAGGTGGTAGAAACCACCTGCGAGTCACATGAGAAAACTTCTATCGGCAACTCTAAAGCGGGCCACAGGCACGCTGGCCGAAGGCCCATCATTAGCGGTTTTGTCGCGAAGGATAATTTTTTTAGAATTCCGCAGCGGCAAAACACAAAATCCGGGGAAGTTGCCTTTTAGAAAAACTTATTCCCCCGGAAAAATTTACTTGAGGTCAGATGTTTAAGCCTGGGATTAAGATAGCTAATTAATTACCCTTACTGCCCGCAATCTGACCGAAGCCAACGAATAAGCTACCGAACGGCCCGTTTCAATCGCCGAAAGGCACATATCAGTCCCGGATATGAGTATCTTTGTCCCTATAAACTTCCTTTTGCAATTAATTAACTTTTCTATCACAGGGTAAATGGGAATCTTTCGTTATTTATCTACTATACATAGCGGCCCCGGATCTTGTGCGTGCGTTTTTTTCAAAAAACATTTTTGATACAACCAGGCGCCATTGCCCCAACCCACTGCTATGGACTATAAAAATGCTTTTGACGACAGGATGATCAAACTGATCGGTATCCCATTATTAGGGCTTTTTATTCCCAATCTCTCCGGTCTGATCACCAACCGTCTGTACACCTATCCCGAGCTCTTGGCCAGCTACGCCTACTTTACCCTCGTCTCCTTTGCCGTCTGGCAGGGGAACGTCTGGCTCATGCACTTTATACGGAAAAGATATACCTGGTCCTTCCGGCAGTATCACAAGATCATCATCTCCCTCTTCCTGGTGAACATCGTCTATTCCGGCGCCACCGCCGCCCTGATGCTCCAGGCATGGAAAATGTACTCGAAGGAAAGCCACGGCCATGAATGGCCCGTCATCAGCGCAACGCTGATCATCATCATCTCCGCCTGCTTTATTACGAACATATACGAGATCATCTTCCTCAACAGGGAAAGAGAGGACAGCCGCTCGAGGGTGGAACAGCTCAACATCGCCAAAGCCCAGGCAGAGCTGGAAGCATTGAAGAACCAGATAGACCCCCACTTTATCTTCAACTCCCTGAACACGCTCTCCTTTCTTATCACACGTGACCCGCAGAACGCCCGGCTGTACAACGACACGCTGGCCAAAGTATACAGATACATCCTCAGCAATAAAGAAAAAGACCTGGTGCTGCTGAAAGAAGAGGTGGAATTCATCAGCAATTATTTCTATCTGCTGAAGATCCGTTTCGGAGAAGCCATCAGCATGGTGATAGAGATCACCGACCTCTCTTCCGAGGACTTCCTCATCCCTCCCATCTCCATGCAGGCGCTGGTGGAAAACGCTATCAAGCACAATGAATTCAATGAGAAGACACCCCTGGTCATCAACGTTTCCGTATCCTCCAACTATGCCGTCGTAAAGAATATCATCAACCTCAGGACCTATACGGTTCCCTCTTCCCGCATCGGCCTGGGCAACCTGGATAACCGGTACAAGCTCATCACAAAACGGAACATCATCATTGAGAATAACTTCAAAACTTTTACGGTAAAACTACCGATCATAAAATTTTAAGACCTTATGCAACATTTCAGGGAAATGAGGCACTTACAAGACGGACCGTAGGTTCGTCGGCCAAAGGCCCGACATAAGAGGTTTGGCGCAATTGGGCTACATTTTTCAAAGACCAATTGTGCCAATTTTATGGACGGTAACCGGGAAAACGCAAACATTCTTAACTTTATACAGTCTAACACCAAGTCACATGAAAGTGCTTATTGTAGAAGATGAACGCCCCGCTTTTGAGAACCTGGTTGAGGAACTTCAGGCTATAGACGAGGACATCAATGTGATGGGAGGCTGCACCAGCGTCGACGAATGTGTCCGCTGGCTGAACAGGAACCCCCAGCCGGATCTGATCCTCATGGATATCCAGCTTTCAGACGGACTGTCATTCAACATCTTCAAGGCTTGCCAGATCACCTGCCCCGTCATTTTTACCACCGCCTTTGACAAATATCTCGGCCAGGCATTCGAGTATTGCAGCATCGACTACCTGCTGAAACCCATCAGCCAGGATAAGCTGAAGAATGCCATCCGGAAATATAAGAACCTGCAGACCCACTTCACGAGCAACATGCACGGCATGCACGAATACCTGAACAACAATAACCACGATAAAAAAAGATCCAGGATCCTTGTCAAAAAGGGCATGGAGTTCCAGACCGTGCGCGTGGAAGATACGGGCTACTTCTTTACTGAACACAAGCTGGTATTCCTGGTGGACAAAGAGAACAGGAAATACATGGCTGAAAAGAACAACCTCAGTGAGCTGGAGGAAGAGCTGGACAGGAACATCTTCTACAGGGCTAACAGGAAGTATATCATCAATGCGAATTACGTCAAACGCTTCAAACCCCTGGAAAGAAGCAAGATCAGTGTTGAGCTGACCCTCCCCGTCAGCGAGGAGATCATCATCAGCCAGGAGAACTCAGCCTCCTTTAAGAAGTGGATCGGCGAGATCTAGAACAACTTACTAAAAGTGCAACAAAAAAGCGCTCCCCTCCCCCTCTATCGACTGCACCTGTATGTTCCCTTTATGGAGTAACATGATCTGTTTACAAAGGCTTAGCCCAATGCCGCTGCCTGTCTTCTTCGTGCTAAAGAATGGGATAAAGATATTATCCATTACATCCCGCGACATCCCCGTTCCATTATCCGCCACCCTGATCAGCGGTCTGCCGTTGTAGGTCGTAGCCGACAGGGTGATCGTAGGCTCCGGACTGTCTTTTACCGCTTCCACCGCATTCACCACCAGGTTGATCAATACCTGCTCGATCAGGCTCGTATCGGCCTCCAGTGCCAGGTCCGGGTCCTTCAGGATGATCTCCATCTCGATGTTCTTCTGCTCGAAAGTAGGCTCCATCAGCACATGCAGGTTCTCAAAAAGGTCCCGGGCATATACCTTTGTAAGGTTCAGCGTGGTGATCTTATTCAGGCTGCGGTAGGTCTCCGCGAATTTCAACAATCCCTCGCTCCGCCGCCGTATGGTGCCTACCCCCACCTGCAGGTCTTCCAACGCCCCCGGCTGCCCGTCCAGCAATGCGGCGGATGCCTGCAGGCGGTGGGACAACGTTTCCGCCAGGGAAGCAATCGGCGCCACGGAGTTCATGATCTCATGCGTCATTACACTGAGCAGCTTTTTCCAGGCCTTCGCCTCCGTCTCGTCCAACGCCTCGTTCACGTTCTGAAAAGCGATAAGCTTGTATATCTTCCCGTCCGTCTGGAAGGCCGTAACGGCCATCAGCACCTTGAAAGTATTGCTTTCCTTGGCAATGGTCACTACCTTGCTCTCCCCGGGACGCAGGTTCAGCACCTCCTGGTAAAGGTCGGCATCCCTCCGTTCCAGCGAATGGATGGTCTTCAGGTAAGGTATGCCCAGCATGCTCTTGAAGGACTCGTTCATCCAGCTGATGTCCCCACTCTTATGTTCATACGACAAGATACCCGTATTCACCAGCTCCAGGATCTTTTGCAGGTACTGGTACTGCGTCTCCCGCTCGCGGCTGATGGTCTTGAAGGTGGTATTGATCTCATTGAACCCCTGACGCAGGGACGCCACCTCCACAGGGGCTTCCTTCACATCGAAATGACGGGAGAAATCCCTGTAATGGATGGACTCCACGAACTGCTCCACCTCGTTTTGCGCCTTGCGATGGAAATTATAAAAATCCACCAGCTGGAAAATGATGACGGGCACCACGGAAGCCAGGTAAGGGTACTGTCCCTTTACCAGCAGAAAGCTGGCCCCCGACAACGTAAGGAACATGAGCAGCACCCTTATCAATATCCTTTCCTGGTATCTTTTGAAGATCATGATCTATATATCGTATTTACTGAGCCGTCTGTACAGCGCAGTGCGTGTCAGCCCCAGTTCCTTGGCAGCCTTGGAAATATTGCCGTTGTGTTTTTCGATCACCTTCAAAATGGCATTTTTTTCGATGGTGCTGAGCTTGAGCTCCTGCGGCTCATCCCCCGCCTGCGGCCGGCCCGACTCGATGGGTGAGAAGATAAGGTCCTTTGCCTGCAGCACATCGCTGTCCGCCATGATGACGGCCCGCTCTATAGTATACTGCAGCTCCCGGACATTACCGGGATAATGATAGCTCTTTAATTTCTCAATGGCCTTGCTGTCGAAGTCCAGGCTGGGCTTCATATACTTGGAGGTATACGTCCGGGCAAAATGACGGGCCAGCAGGATGATGTCCTCCTCCCGCTTGCGCAGGGGCGGTACCATGATCTCCACTGTGTTGATACGATAGATCAGGTCCTTGCGGAACTTGCTCTCATTCGCCAGCTCGCTCAGCGGGACATTCGTGGCGCAGATAAGACGTATGTCGATAGGCGTCGGCTGATTGGACCCCAGCCGGGTGACCATCCTGTTCTGCAGCACGGACAAAAGCTTTGCCTGCTGATGTAAAGAGATATTTCCTATCTCATCCAGGAAAAGCGTCCCGCCATTGCCCGCCTCGAATCTGCCCATGCGGTCCTCCCGCGCATCCGTAAACGCCCCCTTCTTATGTCCGAACAGCTCGCTCT
>DASZVM010000459.1:0-3842 GCA_035547295.1 Puia sp.
ATTTTTCAGCTGCAACATTCGGATCGGAAAAGAGGGGAAAAGTTATTTATATCAGTAATGTATAAGCGAAAATTGGAGTAAGCCGCTCCCAATAAGGGAGTGAAAAAATATCTAATCTTCCCTAATATAAAAAAATCAAAAAATAAATCCATTTCTTTGAAATAGTTTTATGCCGCAAAAAAATTGTTTGCACGGAAATATCCGACTTGTTTAAACCCTTGACGGCAGCGTGAAACAGAAGATGAAGACAGTAACCGAAGTAGCGTTTGGATTTTTGAAGAGAGTAGTTTGGATTACGCCCATTAGAAATTTTATAAAACCTTTTCTTTGTTATGACCAATCGAGATTCCCGTTATTCGCTTATCAAGCCGATGGTCGATGCTGGAAAAATTCAAGTATTCACCGACATTTTCAAATATATTCCCAAGACAAAGGTCGCTACGGACCTTGGGAAAAAGGTCGATCGTTTCAATGAGCTCATGAATAACGTCGAGGAATTCAACTTAAAGGATCTGTTCCTTATTGCAAAATTCTGTGAGATGACGGAGAGAGAGATGTTTGAGCTGGTGATCACACAATACCTGGACATAAAAAACAGACTACCGCATCTATAAAATCCTTTGCGTTCCATAACCATTAGCTGTCCTTTTAGAGTGCCTTATCCTGGTCAGTGCTTACTGACGAACCCATCAGCAACAACACTGTCTGCAAGCCGCCTGAACCCAGGGCGGTTTTTTTTCGTACCTTTGCCCCTTGATGAATACGGGTAAAAAAAACATACGGCAACTGACTCTCAGCGAGTTAGAGCAATATTTCGAGGGTCTTGGAGAGAAAAAGTTCAGGGCGCGGCAAGTCTATGAGTGGATCTGGCAGCGTCATGCCACGGGCTTTGAGAACATGACCAACCTCAGCAAGGACCTTCGTCACCTGCTGGAAGACAATTTTTCCCTCCCCGCCCTCCGGGTAGACGCCACCCAGTATTCTGCCGACGGCACCATCAAAAGCCGATTCCGCACCTTCGACAACCACCTCGTGGAAGGCGTCCTCATTCCCACGGACGAACGTAAGACAGCCTGCGTCTCCTCGCAGATAGGTTGCTCGCTCAGCTGTAAGTTCTGCGCCACGGGATATATGCAGCGCAAACGCAATCTCGACTATGACGAGATCTACGACGAAGTGGCGCTGATCAATCAGCAGTCGGAACGCGTCTACGAAAAAAAACTGTCCAACATCGTATTCATGGGCATGGGAGAGCCCCTGCTGAACTACCGGAATGTATTAAAGGCGATCGAGCGTATCACGGCCCCTGACGGCCTGGGCATGAGCCCACGCCGTATCACCGTCTCTACGGCCGGTGTCGCCAAAATGATCCACCAGCTGGGAGATGACAAGGTAAAGTACAAGCTGGCCCTTTCGTTGCATGCGGCCAATGATGTCAAGCGGAATGAGATCATGCCCATCAACGAGACGAATAATATAAAGGCCCTCGTGGAGGCGCTGAATCATTTCTACAAACAGACGGGGAACGAGATCACTTTTGAATACATCCTCTTTAAGGATTTCAACGATAGCCGCCAGGATGCGGATGAGCTGGTGAAGATCTACCGCCAGGTGCCTGCGGACCTCGTCAATATCATCGAATACAACCCCATCGAAGCCGCCCTCTTCAGCAAGCCTGACGACGAGGCCATCAGCAGATTTATGCAGCACCTGGAGAAAAGCCGTGTAAATGCCCGTCTGCGCAAAAGCCGTGGCAAGGACATCGATGCCGCCTGCGGACAGCTGGCGAATAAGGATCACTGATCATTCTGTACGCAGCGTATCCACCGGGTTCAAAAGAGCCGCCCTGATCGCCTGGGAGCTCACCGTCAGCATGGCGATCAGTAAAACCCCGATGCCCACCATACCAAATACCCACCAATGAATGACCGTGCGATAGGGATAACCGGCCAGCCAGCTGCTCATTATCCACCAGGCCAGGGGGAAAGCGATGAGACAGGACATAGCCACCAATTGCAGGAACTCCCTTGACAGCAAGCCAGTCAGATTGGTAACAGAAGCACCTAATACTTTACGTATCCCCAATTCTTTTGTCCTCCGGTCCGCCGTATAGGCAGCCAGACCAAACAATCCAAGACAGGAAATAAAGATGGCCAGTACGGCGAATACACCCGCCAGTTCCCCGAGACGGGCATCTCCATGGAACAGCCCATCAAACTGCTCATCGGCAAATCGATATTCGAAAGGATAGCCCGGATTATTCGCTTTCATCACAGCTTCTATTCTGGCAAGATGGGAGGAAAGGTCACCACCGGCTTTCAGACGAATGGTAAGAAAACCATAGTTCCCATTCCTTTCAGGATCGCAGGCCAGCATCAGGGGAGCAACGGACTCGAATACGTTGTTGAATAAATAATCTTTTACGATCCCGATCACATGGTAAACACTCTTTCCATTTCCATTATAGGTAAGGATGCCTCCCAGGCGGCCGGCCTTTCCCATCAGCTTTGCCAGGCTTTCATTGATAATGACGTTCCCGCTGTCTGCCTGTATATCGGTGTAGAAATCCCTCCCCTCCTTCAATTGCAGCCCCATCGTGGAAATATATTCAGGTGAAGCTGTTTCCCAATGGATCTTTATTTTGTTTGCCGGATCGCTGCCTTCCCAGGTGAGCCGGCTGGATGGGACCGTGCTCCACATCTGGAGAAGGGGGCTGCTGCTAAGCGTCGCGTTTTCCACCACTCCTGTCTGCAGGAGCGCCGCCTTGATGGCATTGAAATGCTCTACCATATTTCCCTGGGTATCTGTGTACAGGAGGTTCTGTTTTTTGTAGCCCAGGTCACGGTCCTTCATATGCTGGACCTGCTGATAAATGATCACCGTACAAATGATCAGGATGACGGAGATGGTAAACTGGACCACTACGAGACCTTTCCGGATAAAACCCGCTCCCTTGCCCGGTCCTATCCGCTGTCCCTTCAGGACTGCCACCGGACGAAAGGAGGATAGATAAAACGCAGGGTAAGCGCCTGCGGTCACACCGCAAAAGACCCCCAGAGCCAACAGACCGTAAAGATGCGCGGGGGTAAAGACATCAAACCGCAGCTGTCTTTCAAAGAGCACATTAAATCCCGGCAGGAAAAGGTACACCAGCAGAATGGCCAGCAACACGGCAATAAAGGACATAATGAGGGCTTCCAGTATAAACTGGCCGATCAGCCCCCTCTTCACCGCACCAAGGGTCTTTCTCACACCGATCTCCTTCACACGCTGCCCCGCCCTGGCGGTTGCCAGGTTCATAAAGTTGATACAGGCAATAAGCAGGACGATCCACGCGACCGTCGTAAATAATCTTACGTACCGGATCCCGCCTCCGTCAGGTTGACCATTCGTATAGTTGTTGTACAGATGCCAGTCGTTCATGTTCCATAGCAGACAGCCGGCATGTGCATATACGGGGTCTTTCGATCTGAGAAGAGCCGTCAGTTGCCGATTCACCGTGTTTACATTGACGCCAGGGCTTAGCTCCACCAGCGTGGTAATTCCCCAGGTGCCCCAGTAGTTCAGCCACGCATTCTTTTCAAAAAAATTATCTACAGGCGCCAGCCAGCCATATCCAAGAGATACATTCTGCGGAGGGTCTTTTACAACGCCTATTACGGTATAATCCTGCTGCCGGCTGACACGCAGGGTCTTACCCACCGGATCGGCCTCTCCAAAAAATTTCTTTGCCATCGTTGCCGTAAGCACCAGGCTATGGGGATGGCTAAAACCAGCGGCGCTCCCTCTGACAAAAGACGGCTGCATCATGGAGAAATAGCTCGTGTCGACATAAAAACCCT
>DASZVM010000460.1:0-4296 GCA_035547295.1 Puia sp.
TGCAGCGTTCTCGGGTCCATGACATGGATCTCATTCCCCTCGATAAATGAGTATTGGTTCCCTTCCTGTATCCAGTTCAGGCTCGCGGGCCCCGATCTTCCCTTCAGCAGCGCGGAGGCCTGCAGCGCTTCCGAAATATTCCTGTATTCTCTCTTCTCCTGCGCATAAAGGTTGCAGATACCAGCCAGCAGAAAAGATAGTCCCATAAAAAAAGCACGGGGTCTTTGTGTATGTTGCATAGTGATACTTATTTTCCAGGGCGCCAAAATAAAGTTTTTTTCGGACAGGCGGGTTGGATTGTTTATGAGCGGCGGGTGTAGCCTTGTCCGGCAGATAAGATTATTATACTTTAGATATATAATACTAACGAATGAACCGTAAAGATTTTCTTTCAATGGCCGGCATGGGCATGGGCGGTGTATTGCTTGGCGGGCTGCCGGTGCCGGGTGCAGCTGCACGGCCACGTACGGAGACTGCATGGATAGATGCGGGGATCAAGCGGCAGCTGGCGGATGTAGCCCTGAATGCGGCCCGGTCGAAAGGCGCTTCCTATGTGGATGTACGCATCGGCCGATATCTGAACCAATTCATCATCACCAGGGAAGATAAAGTACTGAATATTGTGGACACGGAATCCTACGGTATGGGGATCCGTGTGATCGCCAATGGCTGCTGGGGATTCGCCGCCACCGACAAGCTGGACAACGACAACATCGCCCGGTCGGCCGCGATGGCCGTATCCATCGCAAAGGAGAATGCCCGCCTGCAATCACAGCCTGTCCAACTGGCGCCCCAAAAAGGTTTTGGAGAGGTCAGCTGGAAAACACCCATCCTAAAGAACGGGTTTGACATTCCCGTCAAGGGAAAGGCGGAAACGCTGCTGGCCGTCAATGATGCAGCGATGAAGGCCGGCGCCAGCTTCATCGACACGGCCCTTTTCCTGGTAAATGAGCAGAAATTCTTTGCTTCCACGGACGGATCATATATCGACCAGGACATCCATCGCATATGGCCTACATTCACGGTGACAAAAATAGACAGCAAGACGGGTAAGTTCGAGACAAGGGATTCCCTGGGCTCGCCCATGGGGACAGGCTATGAATACCTGATACCCGATGACAGCCAAAAGATAAAGACCGTGACCACCTTATACAGGGACAGATATGACATGCTGGAAGATGCCAGGCTGGCCGCCGTACAGGCAGGAGAAAAGCTGGCTGCCAGGTCTGTAGAGCCGGGCAAGTACGACCTCGTCCTGGACCCTACCAACCTGTACCTTACCATCCATGAATCCGCGGGCCATCCTTCGGAATTGGACAGGGTCCTGGGATATGAAGCCAATTTTGCAGGCACCAGCTTTTTGACCCTCGATAAATGGAAGACAAAAAAGTTCAACTATGGCAGCAAGCTGGTGAATATTGTCGCCGACAGGACCCAGCCCGGCTCCCTGGGGGCCGCAGGCTATGACGACGAAGGCGTGCCATGTAAGGAATGGGACATCATAAAGGACGGCATACTGGTGAACTACCAGGCCATCCGTGACCAGGCGCATATCATCGGGCTCGACGGATCCCAGGGATGCTGCTACTCCCAAAGCTGGCAGGATATCCAGTTCCAGCGTATGGCCAATATTTCCCTCCGTCCGGGCCCTGCCCCTCTTACACCCAACGAGCTGATAAAAAATGTAGAGAAGGGCATCTATATCGTGGGCGCGGGCTCCTACTCCATCGACCAGCAGCGCTATAACTTCCAGTTCAGCGGCCAGCTGTTCTATGAGATCAAAAACGGCAAGATCGCGGGCATGCTGAAAGACGTAGCCTACCAGGCAAATACCCAGGAATTCTGGAACTCATGCGCTGCCATCTGCGACCAGCGGGACTATCGCCTGGGCGGTACCTTCTTTGACGGCAAGGGACAGCCGCCGCAGAGCAACGCAGTCTCCCATGGGGCTGCTACCGCCAGATTCAACGGCATCAACGTAATCAACACAGGAAGAAAGATCTAAAAATTTATTATGGCACTTTTAACCCGGGATGAGGCCCAAACGCTGCTGCAAAAGGTCCTTGGCTTTTCAAAGGCCGATGAATGCCAGGTATCGCTCAACGGCACGGCAGGAGGCAACATACGCTATGCCCTCAATTCCGTGTCCACCAGCGGATCGCTCAACCAGATGAGCCTTGCCATCAGCTCTGTGTACGGCAAGCGGCTGGGCACCGCCACCATCAATGAATACGACGACGCTTCCCTTGAAAAAGCGGTGCGCCGCAGCGAGGACCTGGCCCGGCTGGCGCCGGAGAACCCCGAGCTTATGCCATTCCTGGGACCCCAGGACTATGATGCGCCCTCCAAAACGTATGTGCCTGAGACTGCGGCCATCGATTCAAAATTGCGCGCCGACCTGGTGGGGCAAAGCCTCCAGGTCTCCCGGGACAATCAGCTGGCCGCCGCGGGTTTCCTGGAGAACAGCACGAATTTTTATGCCCTTATGAATTCCCACGGCCTCTTTGCCTATACCACGAATACGGCGGTAAACTTTTCCGTCACCCTGCGCACGGAAGACGGTACCGGCTCCGGCTATGCAACAAAAGGATATAACGATATTTCCAGGCTGGATGTGCCGACCGCTTCAAAAACAGCGGCCTGGAAGGCAGCCAGGTCCAAAGGCGCCAAAGCCCTGGAGCCCGGCAAATACACCGTGATCCTGGAGCCCGCCGCGGGTATTGTATTGCTGGAAAACCTTTACGGAAGCCTGGACGCCCGCAGCGCCGACGAAGGACGCAGCTTCCTCAGCCTCCCCGGCGGCAAAACGAGACTGGGTGAAAAGCTGGTGGATGAGAGGATCAATATCTACTCCGATCCCCATAACGAAGAGCTGCCTACTTACTATTATAACTTCGACGGCCAGCCGCAAAAGAAAATGAGCTGGATAGAAAAAGGAGTGATAAAGAACCTCTTTTATTCCCGTTACTGGGCAAAACAAAAAGGGGTCCCTCCCGTGCCGAATCCCGACGGCATCATTATGGACGGCGGCACAGCCGGCATCGATGACCTGGTAAAGAGCACGGAAAAAGGTATCCTCGTCACCCGTCTCTGGTACATCAGGTCCGTCGATCCCCAGACCTTACTGTACACGGGGCTCACCCGCGACGGTACGTTCTATATCGAGAATGGAGAGATCAAATTCCCCATAAAGAATTTCCGCTTTAACGAAAGCCCGGTCATCATGCTGAACAACCTGGAAACGCTGGGTAAGCCTGAGCGGACCATCAGCGGAGAAACGGGAGGGTCGGCCCTGATACCACCGATGAAGATACGGGACTTCACCTTTACCTCCCTTTCAGATGCGATCTAGTCTGCTGCCGGCCGTACTGTTATCCATGGCGTCCCTCGCTGTGCGCGGGCAGGACACGCTGATCATCCATTTTGATCTCAACCGGTACACGATCCGGCCTGCGGATACCGTATGTCTGGACAGTCTTGCGGGGTTTAAGGGAATTGTGTCCATTACGCTCGCCGGGCATGCGGACCGCTCCGGCAGTGATGGTTACAACGACAGCCTGTCGCTGCTAAGGGCACAAGCCACCCACAGGCTGCTGCTGTCAAAAGGTCTGCCCGACAGCCTGTTCAAAAGCATAGAGGGCTATGGCAGTCACAGACCTTACGATCCTGATGATCCCGCTGCCAACAGACGGGTGGAGATCATTGTCATCCGCAGCAGCAGGAAGGGGGTGATACCGGCATTGGTGGAAGAGCCGGTGGGAGAGCAAGGGGTTGCGGGGGAGATGGGGGCTGCGGGGGCAGGTCTTCAACAGGCTTTTAGCGACACCACCCATCTGACGGGGAAGAATATCATCCTCCACAATGTCAATTTCTACGGCGATCGTCATACGCCTCTTCCGGAAGCTTATCCGGAACTACAGCAACTGCTGACGGTGATGAAACAACATCCCCGGATGGTCATCCAGATACAGGGTTATGTATGCTGTATGCGGGAAGGTCTTGATGGCCGGGATGCGGACAACCCTTCCGAGCCGCTGTCTGTCCAGCGTGCAAGATTCGTATATGATTTTCTGGCGGATGGAGGTATCGCCAGGTCGCGGCTGAGCTATAAAGGGTTTGGAGCGAGTAATAAGATATTTCCTTTGGAAAGGAGTGAGGAAGAGAGGAGGGCTAATAGAAGGGTGGAGATAAAGGTGATAGGCTTTGAGAAGCCTTAAAACGAAAAAACCCCCAAGGATTAGTCAGGGGCTTTTCAGAGAAATTGGAATTTTAATGCTTTCTTTTTGAACACGAGTA
>DASZVM010000461.1:0-2414 GCA_035547295.1 Puia sp.
ACCTTCCAGCAGCTTGAGCAATCCCTGCTGCACGCCTTCCCCGCTGACATCCCGGGTAATGGAGGGGTTGTCCCCCTTCCGGGCTATCTTATCGATCTCGTCGATATAAACGATACCTCTTTCCGCGGCCGCTACATCATAGTTGCACACCTGCAGCAGACGGGTGAGGATGCTTTCCACGTCCTCGCCGACATAACCGGCTTCTGTAAATACGGTGGCGTCCACAATGGCAAAAGGCACATTCAACAATTTGGCGATCGTCTTTGCCAGCAGGGTCTTACCCGTACCGGTCTCACCCACCATGATGATATTGCTCTTTTCGATCTCTACCTCATTCTCCACCACTTTTTGCTGCAACCGTTTGTAGTGGTTATATACGGCTACTGACAATACCTTTTTGGCATCGTCCTGCCCGATGACATACTCGTCCAGGATACGCTTTATCTCAATGGGTTTTTTGACTGTAAGCTTGAACGAACTGCCGCCGGGTGTATCCTCCCGGATCATGAGCTCCTGTTGAATGATCTCCTGCGCATGCTCCACACAGTTCTCACAGATGTGCCCTTCCTGGCCAGCGATGAGGATCTTTACTTCGTCCCTGTTGCGACCGCAGAAGGAACAATGTAACGTGTTTTTTGCCATTTCTCTTATTATTCAGATTAATTACAAAGTTACCCAACTTATTGAATAATGCCAGCATGTGTAAAAAAAACCGCTATGAGCGGTTTTTTTCATAAGTAACTATTAGCTAAACACTTGTGCTAAATTTTTTCAATAACCTGGTCCACGATGCCATACTCGATAGCTTCTTTCGCATCCATCCAGTAATCCCTGTCGAAATCTTTCAGGACCTGTTCGACCTTTTTACCACAGTTGTCCGCCAGGATCCGGGCGCTGATGTCCTTTACTCTCCTGGTTTGTTTGGCCGTGATCTCAAGGTCGATGCTGACGCCCTGCATATATCCCCCCAGGCTGGGCTGGTGGATCATGATCTCGGAATGAGGGAAGACGAACCGGCGGCCTTTGACGCCGCCGCTGAGCAGGATGGAGCCCATGGAAGCCGCCAGACCCATACAGATGGTGCTTACGGGGCTTTTCAACATTTTCATGGTATCATAGATCACCATGCCGGAGGTCACTACTCCGCCCGGACTATTGATAAAGAACCTGATCTCTTCTCCGGGCTTATCGGCATCCAGCAGCCGCAGCTTGGTTACTACTTCCCTGGCGCTCTTGTCATCCACCCCTCCCCACAATTCCACGGTCCTGTTCTCGAAGAAATATTTCTCCATCTTTTTTGCCAGCATCCCCAGCTCGGGGCCCTTGTCTTCTTTTGGCTCCTTTTCATCGGGCTCGTCGTCCAGGTGAGCAGGCTTCAGCAGATATTTCGAATAATTCATATTAATGATTTGAAAGAGTGATTTTATAATTTCCGATGCTATTAGTCTTTTTTCTCCTTACGGGGGTTCAGCAGCAGCACTTCGTCTACTAGGCCGTAATCCTTTGCTTCCTGGGCTGTCAGCCAGTAGTCGCGGTCGCTGTCCTTTTCCACCTGTTTGGGTGTTTTACCCGTGTGGTAAGCGGTGATCTCGTATAATTCCTTCCTCAGCTTTTTGATCTCGTTCACCGTGATCTCGATGTCGGAGGCCTGACCGCCGATGGCGCCGCTGGGCTGGTGCATCATGACACGGCTATGCTTGAGGGCAGTGCGTTTGCCTTTTGTTCCGGCGCACATCAGCACCTGTCCCATCGAAGCGGCCATACCGATGCAAATGGTGGCTACATCAGGGGTTACGTATTGCATGGTATCATAAACCCCGAGACCGGAATAGACGCTGCCACCGGGGCAATTGATATACATTTGGATATCGCGGTGACGGTCTGTGCTGTCCAGGAACAGCAGTTGAGCGGTGACTATATTGGCCACTTCGTCATTGATAGGATAGCCCAGGAAAATGATACGGTCCATCATCAGCCGGCTGTATACGTCCATGACGGCTACATTCATCGGACGCTCTTCTATGATGTTGGGGGTGAGATTAGTGACAACATATTTGTTGTAATCGTTGAGCGTATTGCTGGAGATCCCATGGTGTTTCACAGCATACTTCTCGAATTCATTTACTGGATTCATAGTTATATTTTTCAATGTTTTAATGCCTAGGCTTGTGCAAAGACAGTATGTTCCTTTCAAATCTCCGTCCAAACTTTTAAACTGCCAAAAAACTGACAGTATAGCAGTTGGGGACCGAAAATACCCCATTCTCCTGAAAAAATGTTGAGACGGCGGCTAATTTTCAGCCTGAGATAATGAAAAGCCCGGGTTTTTGGCCCGGGCTCCGTTTATTTGAGAGGTGTACCTTTTCTGGCTCACAGCTCACAGCTCGTAGGCTTGCAGCTGTTTAATGGTGGTG
>DASZVM010000462.1:0-4538 GCA_035547295.1 Puia sp.
CCACCCTGGAAGATGCAGGCTGGATCATCACCGGCTACGCCGTGGCCAACGTGATCATCCTGCCCATGTCCGGATGGCTGGGCGACAGGTTTGGAAGAAAGAATTACTTTATCACCTCTATCCTGGTATTCACCTTTGCCAGCTTTCTTTGCGGACAGGCGCATAGCCTTACCGAGCTGGTGCTGTTCCGCATACTGCAAGGTCTCGCCGGTGGTGGTCTGTTGTCCACGGCGCAGGCTATCCTGATGGAGACCTGGCCCCGTGAAGAGCTGGGTATGGCGACGGCTCTCTTTGGATTAGGCGCGGTGGTTGGTCCCACCGTAGGTCCTACCATCGGAGGGTACATCGTTGAACACTTCAAATGGCCCTATATATTCTATGTGAACATACCCGTGGGCGCCATCGCCGCCTTTTTCGTCTCTGTTTTCGTGCGGGAATCGCCCCGTTATGCCAAAGGCAAGCCTATCGACTGGTGGGGTATCGCCCTGCTGGCGGCTGGGGTTGGTTCATTACAGGTGGTATTGGAAAAGGGTGAGACGGAGGACTGGTTTCAAACCCCTTACATTTCCGTATTGACCCTGACGACCATCCTGTCCGCTATTGCCTTTATATGGCGGGAGCTGAGCACGGACCATCCTGTGGTGAATTTCAGGATCCTGAAGAACAGGAGCTTTGCCATCGGCATCGTCACCTCTTTCGTCCTGGGTTTCGCGTTGTACGGATCGGTCTTCGTCTTCCCCATATTCTGTCAGAACTTATTGGGATTCAATGCCCAGCAAACGGGGATCATCCTTTTTCCCAGCGGGATGGCCACGATACTGCTGATGCCTTTTGTGGGGGTCATGCTGAAAAAGGGGGTGCCTGGTCAATTCATGGCCACCGGCGGCTTTTTCCTCTTCTTCATCTTTACGCTGATGCTGTCCAATTCCACGCTGGCATCCGGTACGTCGGATTTCTTTTGGCCGCTGGTGATACGGGGGATCGGCATGGCCATCCTTTTCGTACCGCTGACTACGCTGGCCTTACAGGACCTGAAAGGGCCTGAGATAGGTCAGGGCGCCGGATTGAACAATATGATGCGACAGCTGGGAGGATCCTTTGGGGTTGCGCTGCTGACCACCCTGATACATATCCAGACGGGGAAGGTGCGGAATGTACTGCTGGAGAACGTCAACCCGTATAATCCGGCCTATGTGCAGCGGAATGGGGCCATGGTGCAGAATTTCATGGGCCAGGGAAGATCGGCCCTGGATGCCCAGCAGATGGCAAACCGGGCGATGGAGGGTAATATCATCAAGCAGACCATGCTCGTGGTGTATGACAATATGTACCTGATCATTGGTGTCTTTGTATTGTGTTGTATACCAATAGTTTATTTGCAAAAATTCAAAAAGAATGTCGCCATGCCCGCCGATGCGCACTAAGGGTGTGACGGCATGGCAAAAGATATCAGACTGGATATATATAAGCAGGGTTTAAAACAATAGAGTGGAATTAGCATTGGAATAGTCGTACAGAAAGGAAACATGAACCATCAGAGAGGCCCTTGCGTCCCATGCGCCGCGTCAAGCCTGTCCTCGAGGTTACTCGGGGACGGGCCCTGCGGAAAAAGGAACCTACGTCACGGAACAGTAACGAAATCACAGGAAAAGGGATCGACAGTAAAGGAAAGGAATGAAGTAACGGAAAAGAATTAAAGCCCCGGAAGAAGACAACAGAAAGGAAAAAAGAGAAGCACAGAAAAAAGAACCGTCCTGGATCTCTCCAGGACGGTTCAACATTTTTGTACGATACCTAACCAACATTTTCGCGGCCATCAATAGGTACAAATTTTAATTACGGCTTGTTCGTAGGATTGGATCTGTTCGGATTTTGGATTTTTTAAACGGATAAGTTTTGATTGATCAAGGACTCAGGGTTTTTCTGGATGTTGATTTCTTTTTCGGATTTTCAGGATTTTTGGATGTCGGTTTTTCTAGAACAATTGGATTTGGTTTTTCGTTGGATTTTCATTCATTCGGTCTTTCTTCGGACAATTGGATTTTTCTGAACCCGCGCATCAATCATACTTAACGATACAAACATACAATCGAAAGACCTTTGCTACAAGAGAAGAAACGCTATATTTAAAGGATGCAGTAATTACTGATGCTCTCGTAGATTTACGATATACGTTATAGGTATACGGTCCAAGGATTTGGGATAGCGGGTAAATTAGCCTATTTTGTAGTTCTTAAAAGCGTAAGAATTACACCTTTATCTATGACGAGCTTCTCAAACAAAACAGTACTTATTTCCGGCGGCACCAGGGGCATCGGCAAGGCCATAGCCCTCCGTCTGGCTAAGGAGGGGGCGAATATCGCTATTGCGGGCAAGACAGTGGAGCCAAATCCCAAGCTGGAGGGAACGATCTTTACGGCTGCGGAGGAGATTGCCGCTGCAGGGGGTGGAAAGGTCCTGCCGATCCAGGGAGATATCCGCCATGAGGACAGTATCCGGCATATCGTCCAGGAGACTGTCAATGCCTTCGGGGGTATCGATATTCTCGTAAATAATGCCAGTGCGGTCAATATTGCGACTACGGAGCAAACAGAGGTCAAAAGGTGGGACCTGATGCATAATATCAATATCCGGGGTACTTTTTTTATGAGCCAGGCTTGTATACCCTATTTGAAAGAGGCGCATAATCCTCATATATTGAATATGTCGCCTCCTTTGAACATGGACCCCCGGTGGTTTGCCCCTCACCTGGCGTATACCATCAGTAAATATGGCATGAGCATGGTGATCCTGGGGTTGGCGGAGGAGCTGAAGCAATACCGGATCGCAGCCAATGCGCTATGGCCAAAGACGACCATTGCTACGGCCGCGGTAAAGAACCTGTTGGGCGGGGATTTTTTAATTCAACGGAGCCGCACACCGGAAATCGTTGCAGACGCGGCCTTCTACATATTACAAAAACCTTCTTTTGAAAGCACAGGCAATTTTTTTATAGATGAGGACGTTCTAATAGCAGAAGGGATTACAGACTTTTCCAAGTATGCGATCAATCCCGAGAACAAATTAATGAACGATCTTTTTCTATAAGGCAACAAAGACGCGGACCCATTAAATTTTTTCATTTTTAATCCTGGGTAAAAGGCAACATCCTCCTCCCGTTCAAAGGCGGGAGGATTTTTTTTGCGCTACGTCGAATAAAGTCGGGTGACGGACCTGTGATACGTCTTTGTTGGTTCAGGCGCGATAAGCTGCCCGTCCGGCCACCAGCAATGCGGCGGCGGCCAGTCCTGTGTCTTTGATAAGGTTTACCAATGGGAACCTCCTCGATTCGCTGTCGGGAGCATTCATGACGGCCGGCAGATGTACTGTCAGCACGATCAGCAGAAGAAAAAGGGCCAGCAACAGTCCTGCCAACCGGGTGTACTTGTTGACAAGAAAGGAAATTGCTGCTGCGAGGAGCAAGGCGCCGGTGATATAAACCCAGAACTCTCCTCCGGGAAGGAACTTGGGGACCATTTTGGCCATGCCTGTGCCATACATAAAATGGTTGAGGCCAAAGAAGCCGATAACGAGGGCATAGAAAATGACCCCGATCTTAGAGATGGTTGCATTATCCATATGGCAATCGTTTTATTACCTACAATTTAACGAAAATTCGCATACATGCCATGTATAATCTTTGCACATGGATAAGCGTGAGCGTAAGAGGCTCATCATTTCGCGGGTGGTTTGGCGTCAGTCTGCCGGGAAAATGCTCATGAATTCGGCCCTTCTTCAGCCTGATCCATTTTTTCGGGCCGCATCTGCGGGAACAGCAGGACGTCCTGGATACTATTCTGTCCCGTGAGCAGCATGGCGATGCGGTCAATACCAAAACCAATACCTGCTGTGGGCGGCATGCCGTATTCCAGGGCCCGGAGAAAATCATGATCGATGAACATGGCTTCGTCGTCGCCCCGCTCCATCAGCTGCAATTGCGCCTCGAAACGTTCCCGCTGATCGATAGGATCATTGAGCTCACTGTATGCATTGGCTATTTCCTTTCCGTTAGCGATCAGCTCAAAGCGTTCCACGAGCCCCGGCCGGCTGCGATGTTTCTTTGTAAGCGGGCTCATCTCCACGGGGTAATCGGTGATAAAGGTGGGTTGTATAAAGTGATGTTCACATTTTTCGCTGAAGAGCTCATCGATGAGCTTGCCTTTACCCATGGTATTGTCCACGGGTATGCGCAGGTTGTGACAAACGTCCCTTAGCTGCGCTTCATCCATTCCGCTGATGTCGATGCCCGTGTATTCTTTGATGGCGTCATACATGCTGATCCTGCGATAGGGAGCTTTAAAATCGATCTCCTGACCGTCTATTATCGTCGCGCTTTTGCCGTTGGTGGCCAGCGCGGCCCTTTCCAGCAGCTGTTCCGTCGTCTCCATCATCCACAGATAATCCTTATAAGCGGTGTAGAATTCCAGGACGGTGAACTCGGGGTTATGGGTGCGATCCATCCCTTCATTCCTGAAATTGCGGCTGAACTCGTACACCCA
>DASZVM010000463.1:0-3402 GCA_035547295.1 Puia sp.
TCAAACCGGCGGTAAGCAGCGATCTTTACAGGCGCCCGCAGGAGTCCTCCCCAGTTGTCCGTGGTGACATTGAACTTCCGGCTGCCCACTGAATCATAGTAATTGGCGATCAGTCCTGTCTGGGGCAGGAAGGTACCGGCAAAAGGCAGGGTGGCTTCATTCAGCTGATTGTGGACGACAAAGATCATTTCATTGTTGCCCTTGTTGCCGGAAGCAAATATATTGGGATAGCCGGGCAGCAATGTGAGCGTGGGGATATTGGTCTGTATGTCCGTCAGCGCTGTTTGTGCCACCGTGGCATCGGCCGTACCGCCGCCCCTGTAGCTTGTCCACAGATAGACTTCCGCTTTTAGCATGAGCGTTGCGGCTTTTGACCAATACGATCTCACGGTGCGGAATGAATAATCGGTACCAAATGCATCGATGGACTTGTCAATATCGGACTTTATGAGGGCCATGACAGAGTCCTGTGAAGAGGCGGCCTTAGCCAGGTTGGAGATATCAAAAGAAGTAGTAGGGTCTGTCTGGATAATGGCCTTTCCCCATGACTTGTACAACTGGAAATAGTAAAAGGCCCGCAAGCCGTAGCCGATGCCCTGGTAATAGTTCTTATTGGACTGTGTGACGATGCCGGTATTGCTCAGCTTGCTCAGCAGGAGGTTGATCTGGTTGATATTAAAATAAAATCCTCCAAAATCCGCGACACCGGGATTGTCGAGGTCCAGCGTATTCAGCCACATATGCTCCACACCCTGGGTGGCCTCGCCTGTAAAGGCGGAGCTTGAGCCGGGGTCGGTGCCGAACACGTCGGCCCTTAGCTCTCCAAGGTATTCGAGCGCGGTGGTATTATTCCGGAAGGCGATGTGGATGCCGGACACAAATGCGTCGAACTGTTCGGGTGTCTTCCAGTAGCTTGCATCGCTGATGCTGCTCACGGGGGTAAGGTCCAGCTTTTTGGTGCAGCTGCAGAAAAGAATGAGGGCACCGATGATATATTTGTTCATGAGTGTTTGTTTGATGTGATTATAATGAGACCTGTACTCCCAGGACGAATGAACGGGGGGTTGGATAGGTGCCCTGATAGATACCATTTATAGTGGAAGTGCCGGGGCTTACGGGAGGTTCGGGGCTGGGTCCGCTGAATTTTGTGATATAAAATAGATTGTTCAGGCTGAGATAGACCCTGGCCGGGCGGGTCAGTACTTTTGTCGCCGACAGCAGCGAGCCGGGGATGTCATAGGACAACGTGATCTCGCGGCAGGCAAGATAGTTGCCTTTTTCATAGAACCGGGAATTGTTGGAGTTCAGCACTGCATTGGCGTTATTGATACGCGTGTAATTCTTTTTCCCGTTGGGGGCAGATACCTGGTCGGCATAGTATACTTTGGGTATGTCCGTCTCCGTATTGGTGGGTGACCAGGCCCTTTTTTGCCAATCGATGTAGTTAAAGGTCCCCTGGTAGTTGCCCAGCACCCGGGCCACATAATCGTTGTAAATGGTATGACCCAGCGCGAATTCAAAACGGCTGTACAGGCTCACTCCTTTATACGAGAGGGTAGTTGAAAAACCGCCTGTCCATTTTGGGAAGATATTACCCATGTACACCTGGTCTCTTGAATCGATGGTATCATTCTTATCGACATCCAGCCAGTTGACGTCACCGGGCGTGATCTTGCCGGAGCCATAGGATACATTGGGTCCGCTGATGCCTGCTACTGCATCGATACGGCTGCCGGCTGTCTTGGCTATCTCCGCGTCGTCTTTAAAGATGGACACCTGCTTAAAGGCATAGATATCGCCCAGCGCCTGTCCTTCCTGCAGACCGCCTACCCATACCACCTGTTTGGAGTTGGGATCATATACCTGAAGACCACCCTGCCGATTGTTTACCTGGCCATTAAAAGGCAGCCTGATGATCTTGTTCTTTACATAGGAGGCATTGACGCCTACATCCAATCTAAAGCCACGGGGCTGATTGAGGATATTCGCATTGACCGTCAGCTCATATCCTTTATTCTGAAAGGTCCCCAGGTTGGTGCGTACCGAGGTAAATCCGGTGTAGTCCGGCACCGCGAGATTTGTCAGCAGATCGCTGGTATTCCGCCGGTAGTAGTCAAAGATCAGGCTGATCCTGTCATGCAACAGGCCGATGTCCGCACCGATGTCCAGGGTCTTGCTCTTTTCCCATCGCAAGTCCGGGTTGATCGTGCCTGTATTGAGGAAACCCGCGGTACCGTTGTACAGTCCCTGTAAAGCATAAGTGCCCTGTACTTCATAATTGCCCAGACCGGCCACATTGCCATTGACGCCATAGCTGACACGGGGTTTAAGCGTGGAAAGATAGTTGACGATATTGCTTTCCCGGAAGAATTTTTCTCTTTGCACGTTCCAGCCCGCGGACATGCCGGGGAAGAAACCAAAGCGATGCGCAGAGGCCAGGCTGGATACGCCATCGTTGCGGAAAGTGAGCGTCAGCAGATATTTCCCGTCATAGTCGTAATTCACCCGGCCAAAGGTGGAGATGATACGATAGTCGGAGGTATTGCTATAGTTGCTGCCGGCGGCAAATGTCGTGGAGGCATTGACGGTGGGGATATCATCTGTCGGGGCCTGGGTCCCGGATACCTGCATATTGTACGCCCGCGTGTCATAATACTCGGAGCCGACCATGGCGTTGAGGTTGTGATCGCCAAAGCTATGCGTATAGTTGACGATCGCATTGTATTGCTGCTGAAAGGTACGTTGCCAGGTGGCGACGGCGGGCCGGCTTACGCTGCTATAGGAAGGCGGCGTTGCAAAAATATTGGCATAGGTCTGCGTAGCTTTTGTAAAGGATTGGTCCAGCTGTTCGTAGAGATAGCCTGAGCCGGTGGCTTTTACAAAAAGGCCGGGGATGATGTCCCATTTGACTGCCGCGTTCACTGTGATACGGTTGACCTCGTCGCTGCGGTTCTGTTTGCCCAGCCAATATAGAGGATTACCATCGTTGATCCCGTTGCCCGGATTGGGAAGGGTCTTTGCGGAGTCCAGCCAGGGATTGAACGTGGGCCATATGGCCAGGTTGCGATAAAGATTATTGACCTCGCTCCCGTTGACGCCCAATTGGGAAGAGGTGGAAAGACTGACGCCGGAGCTGACCTCGACATTGGGTTTTATTTTATAGCTGCCGTTGATGTCCCCTGTAAACCGTTTGTAGCCGGAGCCGACGATGATGCCGTCCTCCTTGTAATAATCGAAGCTGGTGAAATAAGTACCCTTATCATTACCGCCCATGACATTGATATAATGGTCCTGCGTATGGGTGTTGCGGAATACGAGGTTTTGTACTTCGCCGCCATGGTCTTTAAAGATAATGGTCCCGCCATAGGGGTCTCCTACGGTGTCCCAGCCCTGGGAGAGGAG
>DASZVM010000464.1:0-4312 GCA_035547295.1 Puia sp.
CTTCGCCCGTATAGATTACAATTTTGCGAATAAGTACTATGTAGAGCTGAGCGGCCGTGCCGATGGTTCTTCAAAGTTCGGCGCTAACAATAAATGGGGGTATTTCCCATCCGTAGGCGTAAGCTGGCGGGCCAAGGAGGAAAAATTCCTGAAAAAGGTGGAAGCCATCAGCGATCTGAAGCTGAGAGCCAGCTATGGTATCACCGGCAACCAAAGCGGCATTTCCTTCTATGCAGCCCAGGGGCTTTGGTCGGGAGGCTATGGTTATCCTGACGGCAGCAGCGGCGATCTTGCCGGCACTGCTCCTCTACAGCTGGCCAATCAAAACCTGAAATGGGAAAGCACCAAACAGGCTAACCTGGGACTGGACCTGGGGTTGCTGGACGGACGGATCACCGTCGACTTCAATGTGTATTACAAGTATACCAGCAATGCGCTGCTGCAGCTGCCCATACCAGGCATAACTGGCTTTAGTAGCTACTATAGCAACGCCGGCGAGATCAGCAACAAAGGGTATGAGCTCGGCATCAACTCCGTCAATATCCGCAACGGCGCCTTTAGCTGGCAAACCAGTTTCAGCATTTCAGGCAACACTAACAAGGTGGAGAAGCTGCCTACCCCCATCTATCAATACAATCGTAACTGGATCATCATGCAGCAGGGTTCACCCATGTACTCCTTCTGGCTGTACAAACAGCTGTATGTAGACCCCAAGACAGGGGCGTCTGTTTTCGAAGGCGAGGTCAATGGGACATTACCTGCTTCGGCGCGGCAGGTGCTGCACAATGCCATGCCAAAGTTCTTTGGCGGTATCAACAACACAGTGACCTGGAAAGGTTTTGATCTGAGCGTTCTTTTCTCCTATCAATATGGTAACTATACGTATAACCTGAACAAATTCTTTGGGGAAGGCGGCGGTACCCGTGACGCCAACCGGGTAATGTTTTCCGACCAGCTGCGGCGATGGCAGAAGCCGGGGGATGTCACCGATGTGCCACGTGTGACTGCCTATGGGCTTAGCTATACCATCGATCAGAACAGCCGGTTCCTCGAGGACGCCGGCTTTATCCGTCTGAAGTCATTGACGCTGGGCTATACCATTCCCCGGCGCATCACCGAACGGCTGAAGGTAGAGACGGTGCGTGTATATTTTTCGGGCACCAATCTCTTATTGCTGACGAAGTACACCGGCCCGGACCCCGAAGCAAACGTCACCGGCGTCGAAACCATACAGGGACTGGACCTGGGGACTCCCCCTCAGCCTCGTACGGTGCAGTTTGGTCTCAACATAACCTTATAATAATCGGATATGAAAAAATATTTCTTTTTGATCTTGCTGCCTGGATTGCTCTCCTGTCATAAATTCCTGGACCAGCAGCCGGTTGACTATGTATCGGACCAGGTGACCATCGTGGATGCCGCCAGCGCGCAGACAGCGGTGCGGGGGATCTACAGGAAACTGTCCAGCGACAATTATTATGGCAGCCTTTTCCAATCCTTTGGCTATTTATCCGGGGACAATGTGCAATGGACGGGATCGCAATCCATCATCCAACAGTTTATTGCGCATGATCTGAAGTCGGATAACGGCAACCTGGAAAGCGTGTGGACCGGTATCTATTCCACCATCAACCTGGCTAATCATGTCATTGCAAAAGTCCCTGCCGTCAAAGATGCCAGTCTTTCACAGGCTTTGAGCAACCAGCTGACCGGGGAAGCTTATTTTATCCGGGCGCTGTCCTATTTCGATCTCGTACGCACCTGGGGAGGGGTTCCTATCGTATTGACGCCGACGCTGACATCAAAGGATAAGGATACCGTCAGGCGCAGCAGCGCAGCGCAAGTATATGCGCAGGTGCTGAGCGATCTCAATACAGCAGAAGGTCTCCTGTCCGCACCGTCCACGCAGAACCCCGTGCGGGCCAATAAAGAGACGGTCCAGGCTTTAAAGGCCCGTTATTATTTATACCAGGGACAATGGACGGAAGCAGAGAATTATGCAAGCCTGGTGATTGGCGATGTTAAGAATTATTCATTACTGAAGCCGTATAGTTCGTTTTTCTCCCCCGCCAGCGCCATTGCCACCAAAGAGTCCGTTTTCGAGCTATCCTATAGCGCTACGTATACGAATGCACATCGGGGTTACTGGCAGCCGCCTGCTAATGGAGGCACCCGTCAATGGGCCCCCAGCGATGCTTTTATCAGTCTGGTGAACGATCCCTCCGTCGGTGGCAACCGCAGCGCACTGGTGGCAAAGACATCGGCTGGACTCTGGTATGGGAATCTTTATTACCGCAGTCCGGCTACGGACCCTGCCTATGTCATACGCATTGCAGAGCTGTACCTGATCAGAGCTGAGGCGAGGGCACAGCAGGATCACCTTGCAGATGCCGTGTCGGACCTCGATTCAGTGAGATCACGGGCGGCTCTTCCTCCCAGCACGGCAGCCACGAAAGAAGATATCCTTCTGGCTATCGAGAACGAACGGCGGATGGAGTTTGCCTTTGAACCTCACCGTTGGTTTGACCTGGTGAGAACGGGAAGGGCAGCGGCGGTGCTAGGTGTAACGGACGCGAGGAAATATGTGTTCCCGCTGCCGATTGCTGAAGTGAATTTGTCGAAGGGCAACCTGCCGCAAAATGACGGCTATTGAATTAAGATAAACCTGATATTATGAATAAAAAATTTTTTATCCGGCTGTTCTTCCTTTACTTCTTTCTCCAGGCAGTACCCCTGGATTGGAAGTTTTACAGGGAGCTGCTCTCCATCGACTGGATCCACTTGCGCTATGGGGCGCTTTTCAACCTGGCTCATTATACTCCACGGTGGTTGGGGGATACCCAGCAATATGGGGATTGGGTGATCATTTTCCTTATCGCCCTTGCAGGAACATTCGTCTGGACGTACATCAGCCGCCATCGCGTTATGCCCGGTACGTATTCCGACAAGCTGTATTATTGGGGTCGTGTCATTGCCCGCTACCGGCTGGCTATCGCCATGCTGGCTTATGGGTTCCTGAAGCTCTATCCACTGCAGGCGCCTTACCCTTCCCTAAGCAATCTTAATACCAATTACGGGGATTTTACCCGGTGGAAGCTGTTTTCCCTGAGCTTGGGTATTGTGCCGGGATATGAGTCCTTTTTGGGAGGGGTGGAGATTGTAGCAGCCCTTTTATTGCTCTACAGGCGATCTGCATCCATCGGGGCGTTTATCATTGCCGTTTTCCTGGGTAATGTCTACATGTCCAATATCGCTTATGGAGGCGGCGACGAGGTATACAGCCTTTATCTGATCATCCTGGCCTTGTATGTGCTCAGCTATGATCTGCAGCGGTTGGCGAACCTGCTGATCTTTCAGCGGCAGGCAGCGCCGGGTACGTTCAAACCTTTTTTTGGCAGTCTGGCGCAGCGCTATGGACGGGTTGCGCTGAAGACGTTGTTTGTTTTTGTCTTTGTATTATTATATGGATTCAAGACGGGGCATGAAGGAGGATATCAGTTCCCTGTTACACATGGATTGCCCGGGGTAACAGGAATATATAATGTTTCTCTCTTCAGGATCGACAAGGATACCCTGGCTTATTCGAAAAGGGACCCTGTCCGCTGGCAGGACGTTGTATTTGAAAAATGGGCTACGCTGAGCATAAGGTCTAACAGGACAGTCATCCTCGACTCCAATAATGTGGAGCGCCCTTTATTGAATGATGCGGACAGGACATATGAGTCGGAGGGAGCCGCCGGGAGACAATACTATTCTTATAACACCGATACAGTCAACCACCTTTTAATCCTTAAGAACAAAAACCCGCATTACAAAGAGGAGACCATGATCTTGCATTATGATCGTCCGTCTGACGGTCATATCATACTGTCGGGATTCGACCAGGATAAGGACAGCATCTATGTCGTGCTGGACAGGGTCGACAAGAGATACCTGCTGGAAGAAGCAGCACGCAAGGGCCGGCTGGGAGGGTTGAAATTATAAACTTTAAATCCTTTTTTATGAGCTTCACGGAATGGAAGGGATGGGAAAAGATACTATTTCGCATAGCTTTTATCTTTTTCATCTGCATCTGCATCCCGAACAGCACGGAATGGTATAAGATCGTGCTGCACATCGACTGGGCCCGCCTGCATTACAGGGACCTATATGATATCGCCCGCTTTGGCTCGGGTATCAACCTGTTTGGCGACCGGCTTTTTGGGAGTACATTGCTGGGGTATGCCAACTGGATCATCACCTTGCTGATATCCATTGCCGGTGGATTGCTCTGGACGACGATCGTCCGGTGGCGGAAGTCTGAGCGCCGTGA
>DASZVM010000465.1:0-12474 GCA_035547295.1 Puia sp.
AGACAACAGACACTGCCTTGCAAAACCTTCCCGCCCGCTGGACGCTCCAGGATTGTCTGGAATTTGCGATCAGGAACAATATCACTATCAATACGTTCCGCCTCCAGCAACGTTCGGCGGAACAGGACCTGTACGGTGCAAAAGCAGCAGTAGAACCCGACCTCGCAGGCGCGGCATCCGGCTATCTTACCCTTCGCAAACAACCCGACGGCGCGGGCGGCTACGGCAGCAGAAAAGTGACGGAGAATGGCAACTATAGTCTCAACTCCTCCATCGTTGTCTACCAGGGCGGATATATCCGCAATAATATCCGGGAAAAACAGCTGTTGACACAGACAGCAGGGCTGAACATCCTGCAGCAGGAGAATGACCTTACCCTCAACGTTACCCAGGCCTTCCTGAATATCCTGCTGGCCCGCGAGAACATCATCTATCTGCAGGACCTCGTCAATACTTCCGGCGAACAGGTAAAACAGGCGCAGCAGAAATATGACGCCGGCACCATCGCCCTAAAGGACCTGGCGCAGCTGCAAGCCCAGAATGCCAACGATAAATATTCCCTGGTGACCGCGGAGAATACCCATCGCCAGTATATCATCTCTTTAAAACAATTGCTGCAGCTGCCTTCCGCCATCGATTTCCAGGTACAGGAGCCCGACACCATCATCTCCCAGAACCAGGTGCCCCGGTTGGATGAAGTACAGCAGCAGGCCCAGGCTATCCGGCCGGAAGTCAGGATCGGCGATATCAATGTAGACATCGCCCGCACGGACCTGGAGCTGGCAAGGTCCGGTTTCCGCCCCACGCTCACCGGCTCGGGCTCCATCGGCGCCAACCATTCCGGCGGCGATCCCGGGATACTCAAACAGCTTGATAACAGTTTTTACCAGCAGATAGGACTGTCGCTGTCCGTTCCTATCTTCACCCGCCGGGTGGTACGCACCAATGTGGAAAAAGCCAGGATCCAGGTGCAGCAGGCACAGCTGGACCAAAAGAACATAAAGAACAACCTTAGCCTGCAGGTAGAGCAGGCGTATGTCAATGTAGTCAACGCCCAGGGCCAGTACGATGCGGCCGTCGAACAGCTGACGGCTACAAAGGAAAGCTATCGTATCGCCAATGAGCAGCTAAAGGTCGGGGCCGTGACGACCGTGGATTACCTGATACAAAAAAACCTATATACACAGGCCTATCAGCAGTACATACAGGCAAAATACAATGCAGCGCTCACCATCCGGATCTATGACTTTTACAGGGGAGTGCCTATAAAATTATAACAAATATGAAATCGAAGATTCACGAACACCTTGAAAATATCAATTATGAGCGTGAGTAAGAAACGCGGTATCATCATTATCATCGTCCTTCTTGTCGCAATCGCGGCGGTCTGGTTTTTCTTTTTTCGAAAAAAGGAAGCGCAGGTGGTATTGCAGACAGAAACCCCGCAGATGGGATATATATCCCAGAGCGTCACCGCCACCGGTAATATCCAGCCAGTGGATACCGTAACCGTAGGCGCCCAGGTTTCGGGCATTATCAAATCCCTGTACACGGATTTCAATGCAAAGGTCAGGAAGGGGCAGCTCCTGGCGCAGCTGGACAAATCCCTCTTCCTGGCAGCGGTGGATCAGAACAAGGCGCAGGTGGCTTCCGCACAGAGCCAGCTCACCTATCAGCAGGCGAACTTTGGCCGGCAGGAGCTCCTTTACAAGACGGGCGCCATTTCCAGGGCCGATTATGACAACGCCACCTATACGGTGAACAATGCAAAGGCGCAGCTGGAAAATGCAAAAGCGCAGCTGGCCTCTTCTGAAAAGAACCTTTCCTACACCGATATCTATTCACCCATGGACGGGGTGGTGCTCACCCGGAGCATCAGCGTGGGTCAGACCGTGGCGTCCAGCTTCAATACCCCCACCTTGTTCACCATCGCCAAAGATATCACCAAGATGCAGGTACAGGCCAACGTGGATGAGGCCGACATCGGCAATGTGCAGCATGGCCAGCGGGTGACCTTTACCGTGGATGCATTCCTCGACGATGTGTTCCAGGGTTCCGTGGAAGAGATACGTCTGAAACCCATCACCTCCGCCAATGTGGTGACCTATACCACCATCATCAATGCACCGAATGACGATCAGAAGCTCAAGCCCGGAATGACGGCCAATGTGACCATCTATACAAAAGAGATCGACAATGCCCTGCTCATCTCCGCCAAGGCCCTGAAGTTCGAACCGGACCCGTCGCTGGCAAAAAAATACGCTATCGTCCCCGACAGCTCCGCGGGCAGGAAAGAGCATCGGCGCCGTCCCTCCGGCGCCGACAGCATCACCGGCAGCAGTAAGCTTCGAAAAGGCGACACCAGCACTACCAAGGTAAAGGACAGCTCACGGGTACAGGCTTCGGAGATCGCTCATGTCTGGGTGCTGGTGGACAGCACGAAGCTCGTGCAGAAAAAGATCCGTACCGGTCTCAACAACGATACACAGGTGCAGGTACTCGACGGGCTCTCCGCGTCAGACGTCGTGGTTACAGGCGTCGAACAGATGACTGCTGCCGGTGCAGGCGCCCCGGCCGCCAGGAGTCCCTTCCTGCCGCAAAGATCCAGACGTCCGGGAGGCCGTGGCGTACGATGAGCAACGCGATCCTCTCCATACAGAACATCCGCCGTGAATTCCACATGGGTACAGAGGTCGTCAGGGCCCTGAAAGGCGTGTCCTTCGACGTATTCCCCGGAGAGTTCGTCACCATCATGGGCAGCAGCGGCTCCGGCAAGACCACCCTGCTGAATACCCTCGGCTGTCTGGACAAACCTTCGGATGGCACCTATCTGCTGGACGGTGTGAACGTAGGATCCCTCTCACGGAATGATCTGGCCCGCCTGCGGAACAGGAAGATAGGCTTTGTCTTCCAGGCTTACAATCTGTTGCCCCGCACCAGCGCCCTGGAAAATGTGGAGCTGCCCCTTTTCTATAATTCAGCGATCACCGCCGCCCAGCGGCGTGATCGGGCGGTAAAGGCCCTGGAGTCCGTCAAGCTGGCCGACAGGCTGGACCATCTGCCCAACCAGCTGTCGGGTGGACAACAGCAGCGGGTGGCCATCGCAAGAGCCCTGGTGAACGAGCCCGTGATGATCCTGGCCGATGAGGCCACGGGCAACCTGGATACCCGCACCAGCTATGAGATCATGGCCCTTTTGCAAGAGCTCAATCAGCAGGAAGGCAAGACCATCGTCTTTGTAACGCATGAGCCGGATATTGCCGCTTTCAGCAGCCGTACGGTAATGCTCCGGGATGGGAAAGTACAAAAGGATTATAAGAACGAAAATGTGCGTTCGGCCCGGGAGGCGCTGGCTTCGCTGCCCGTATCGGACGACTATTGACACTGACTATGCATCCATTGAACCTCATACGCGTGGCTTTAAGGGCGTTGCAGCGGAACAAGCTGCGGGCCTTCCTCACCATGCTGGGCATCATCATCGGCGTCGCAGCGGTCATCGCCATGGTAGCCATCGGCCAGGGAAGCAAGCAAAGCATCCATGAACAGCTGTCCGCCATGGGCTCCAACATGATCACCGTCCAGCCCGCCAGTAACAACATGGGCATGCCGGGCGGCGTCCGCCTGGGGGCCAGCAGCCTGCAGACCCTTACCATCGCCGATGTAAAGGCCCTCCAGAGAAAAAGCGAATTCCTCAGCGCCGTTTCTCCCGTATCCTCCACCAACGGTCAGGCTATCAACGGGGCAAAGAACTGGCCCACCCAGCTGCAGGGTGTTGCGCCGGACTACTTCGACATCCGCAAGCTGACCCTGAGGGATGGCATCATCTTCTCCGACCAGAACGTGGCCGAGGCATCCAAGGTCTGCATCCTTGGACAGACCGTTGTCAACAACCTGTTCGACCCCGGCGTCAATCCCATCGGCAAGGTCATCCGCTTTGGCAAGATACCCTTGACCGTCATCGGCATACTCAACATAAAAGGCGTCAGCAGCTTTGGACAGGACCAGGACGACGTGATCATCGCCCCCTATTCCACCGTCCAGAAAAGGATACTGGCTACCATCTATTTCCAGAGCATCTATGCTTCGTCCACCAGCGAAGCCACGTCCGACACGGCTACCAAAGAGATCACCGACATCCTCCGCGCCTCCCACAGACTGCGCAGCGACGAAGACGACGATTTCTCCATCCGCACCATGCAGGAGCTGCTGAATACCCTGAACTCCACCAGCCAGCTGCTTACCGTCCTGCTGACAGCCATCGCAGGCATATCCCTTGTCATCGGCGGCATCGGTATCATGAATATCATGTATGTCTCTGTTACTGAACGCACAAAGGAGATAGGGCTCCGCATGTCCATCGGGGCCCGGGGCATCGACATCCTCATGCAATTCCTCATCGAGGCCATCGTCATCAGCGTGACAGGAGGGCTCATCGGCATCGGCCTGGGCATCCTGTCCTCCATCCTGATCACAGCCCTGCTGTCCTGGCCCACGGTTATTTCGGAATCCTCCATCGTACTGTCTTTCCTGGTCTGCGCCGTCACAGGGGTCTTTTTTGGTTATTACCCGGCCCTGAAAGCCAGCCGGCTGGACCCCATCGAGGCGTTGCGATATGAATAAACCGGGCGAATGCCTACCTTTGCTATATGAACCGTAAAGAAGTACTCCTCCAGGACGTAGTCATAAAATTCGCCGGCGACTCCGGGGACGGCATGCAGCTGACGGGAAGTCAGTTCACCAATAACACCGCCCTCCTCGGCATCGATCTCGCCACCTTCCCCGACTTCCCCGCCGAGATACGCGCTCCCCAGGGGACCCTTCCCGGTGTCAGCGGCTATCAGCTCCGCTTTTCCAGCGATAAGGTATTCACGCCCGGCGACGAATGCGACGTCCTGGTAGCCATGAATGCCGCCGCCCTGAAAGCTAACCTGAAAGGCCTTAAAAAAGGAGGGAAGATCATCGCCAACACTGAAGGCTTCGATACCAAGAACCTTCGCCTGGCCAATTATCCCGATGGGATCAATCCCCTGGAAGACAACAGCCTGGACAATTATACGGTCATCAAGATGGATGTGACGAAAATGACCCGGGAAGCCCTGAAAGAAATTACGCTGGGCACCAAGGAAAAGGACAGGGCCAAGAATATGTTCGTCCTGGGTTTCCTGTATTGGATGTACAACCGGGACATGGAAAGCACGATCAAGTTCCTGAAAGATAAGTTCGGTAAGAAACCCGAGATCCTGGAAAGCAATATAAAAGCCCTGCAGGCCGGATATAACTTCGGTGATACGACAGAGACATTCACCACCACCTACCGGGTGGAGAAAGCAAAGATGGCCCCCGGGGTCTATCGCTCCATCATGGGTAACCAGGCACTGGCCTATGGACTGATCGCCGCCTCGCAAAAAAGCGGCCTTCCCCTGTTCCTGGGTTCCTATCCCATCACCCCCGCCTCGGACATTCTGCACGAGCTCAGCCGCTATAAGACATTCGGCGTACGCACTTTCCAGGCGGAAGATGAGATCGCAGGCATCACCTCGGCCATCGGGGCAGCTTATGGCGGCGCCCTTGGCATAACCACCACATCAGGTCCGGGCATGGCCCTGAAGACCGAAGCCATGGGGCTCGCGGCGATGCTGGAGATCCCCCTGCTCATCATCGATGTGCAACGGGGAGGGCCTTCCACCGGCCTGCCCACCAAGACCGAACAAAGCGATCTGCTGCAAGCCTACTATGGACGCAATGGAGAATGCCCCATGCCTGTCATCGCGGCATCCACACCCAGCGACTGTTTTGACGCTATATACGAAGCCGTGCGCATCGCTATCCATCATATGACGCCTGTCATCTTCCTCAGCGACGGATACATCGCCAACGGAGCTGAACCCTGGCGATTCCCCAAAAGCGATGACCTTGCTCCCATCGAAGTAAAATTCAAGACAGAGCTGGGACACGGAGAAGAAAAATTCCTGCCTTATCTCCGCGATGAAAAGCTGGTACGCCCCTGGGCCATCCCCGGCACGCCAGGCCTGGAACACCGCATCGGCGGTCTGGAAAAACAGAACATCACCGGCAACGTAAGCTACGATCCGGAGAACCACCAGCTGATGGTAAAGATCCGCGAAGAAAAAGTAGAAAAGATCGCCGACTATATCCCCTTGCAAAACCTGGACAGCGGTCCCGAAAAAGGCGAGCTGCTCATCCTGGGATGGGGCAGCACTTATGGCGCCATCAAAAGCGCCGTGGCCGAGCTGCAGCATGAAGGCTATGCCATCTCGCATGCACATCTGCGCTATGTGCGGCCCTTCCCCAAAAATCTGGGCGAGGTCCTGAAGAGCTTCCGGCAGGTGCTGATACCAGAGATCAACAACGGGCAGCTGATAAAGATCATACGCGACAAATACTTCGTGGATGCAAAAGGCTATCACAAGATCATGGGAGTGCCCATCACAAAGACTGAACTGGTAATGAAGGTGCGGGAAATGCTGGGGGGAAGCAACTGATCCGTCCTTTACTTCGCACCACTCCCAAGCTCCTTGCTGAGCCGCTCGATATTGACGCTCACCTTGGCGATAAAATTGAACTGATCGACGATAGGCTTCAATCCCGACAACCGCCGCCGCGTATCGCTGTCGACGATACCCCGGCCCAATTCCGCCTTACGCGTTCCTACCAGGCTATTCACCCTGTCATTCAATATGCGAAGCCCCTCCTTTGCAACTTCCGCGGTTGCCGTGGTAATATCCCGGCCTTCCGCAACCTCTCCCTTCAGACAGACGATGGTATTCTCCAGCCTCGCGCCGATCTCGCTGACAACGGGCTGATAGATCTCTGGATCGGCTACTTTCTCCGGTTCAGGCATCGCATAATAGGCCAGGGTAGCTATGTGAGAGGTAAGCATATGATTGGATACGACAAACTGGTGCATCTTGCCCGCTTCCTCCCGTTTGCCCCGGGGCTCCGACAGGACCCTCCCGAACGCATCGGAGAGGTTGGCCAACGCAACGAATGCCTGTTTACGGGAAAGCTTGTATTGGACCACCGGCACCGACCGGCCTGTGAAAGCGCCGGCGACGTCCCGGAAATAAGCCGCATTGGCCTCGATGACCTTGATCATATAATCACCTATCTGTTCACGCTCCCAGGAAGGCACAATAAAAATATTGGCCAGAAAGGCAAGCGCCGACCCAATGGCCGTGTCGATCACCCTGTCGGAAAGGACGGTCTTAAAACCCGCGGGGAACAATAAATGGAACAGCAACAGTACATAGGGCGTCATGATCGTCACACTGACGAGATAATTTGTTCGTAGAAAAACATAGGTCCCGATCATGAACAGGATCATCAGCACGAACAGCACATTCCTGTCGTGGATAAGGTACAGGATAAGCAATCCCGCCAGCGCACCTGCCAGGGTACCCAACAGCCGCTGCCAGTTCCTTTTTTTCGTAAGACTATACGCCGGCTTGAGGATCACGATGACAGTAAGCAGGATCCAATACCCATGTCCAAAAGGCAGGAAACCCGAGATGATATATCCCGCGATAGTGGCAATGCCTACCCTGAGCGAATGCCGGAAAATATTGCTGCGCAGGGAAAGGTTCTCGAAGATGAGCTTCTTATCGATGTCCTGGTGCGTGATGAACTGTTCATAATCCAGGGCCGGCGGCTCATCCCCGCTCAGTTTCCGGTCGTACGTAGTATACCCATGCAGGGTATGGAGACGGTCCCCGATATCTTCCAGGCTTTCCAGTATATGACGGAGCCCGATAAAGCTTTCCACATTTCCGGCATTGCGATACTGATCGCGGTGACGGATAAACGATTCCCGCAGCTGTTTGAGACGGGAAGAGAGATGAGGCGTCTCCACGGAAGGCTTGCCGCTCTTGACAGCGATGCCGATCTCCTCCAGCTCGATAGCCATGTCCAGGATCAGCTGGCGGAACTCCTCCGGCAATCCGCTCCCGTCAAAAGTGCGATGCAGCAGCTGGTAGTCCTGCTGCGATGTCATCACCCTTTCAAAAAGGTCCACGATGTCCAGGAATATCATGACAAGCACCCGACCCGTATGCGTGGACTCCTTGACGATGTCACGGCTTTTGAACAACAGCTCTCTCAGCAGCTCCTGCTTTTCATGCAGGTCGATCTGCCGTTCTACCAGCTGCCGGTAGCTTTTGTCATAATCCACCTCCCTTCCGTAAAAGGAAGCTTTGATCCGGAGATAATCGGCTGTAGACTCGATACAATCCCCCAGCGCCTGTTGTATGAGCTTGTAGGGACGGAAACTATACAGCAGCAGGCTGAGCACCGTATACCAGGTCCCTCCGGCCAGTATATACAGCGCGTTGATAAGACTACCCCACCCCGCACGGGGATCGTCGATATTCAATACCATGACCAGCAAAGCATTCACGCCGATGGAGCTGGCCCGGTTGCCATAAATGCCCAACATGGAGAATACAAAGCAGCATGCAAAGACCAGGATGCCTGTCAGCAAACGCGAGCCCGAGACCAATCCCGTCAGTAACGAAACGATAAAAATGATGATCACACAGGCCACCATGCCATTGCGGCGATGATGGATAGGCCCCGGGTTATCCGTATTGGCTACGCACATCGCGCCGATGGATACCGCGATGCCGGTACCAAGATTGTTGAGATAACCCAGCAGGATAGCAGGGAACGTGATCCCCACCACAATGCGAATAGCGCCGTTGAGATAATGGCTGTTGATAAAGCTTTTATATTCTCTTATATAATCCATTGCCTGACATAAAGATAGCATGTTTCATCATTCCGCATTGTCCATCTACCCCCCGAAATACGATGTTAAAAGACAAATACTTTTCATCGGTGTTTTACTACCATTCACCGAGTATTTTCTTCCGCTCACCGTAAGACTCTTCCCCGGGCTGTAACAACACTCTAGCTTTGTTCGACTAAAAACAAAAAAACCACCGGAGATGGTTACATTTCAGACCATTCCGGCACACATAACTAACCTTCAAATGAGAACACTACCACTCTTGCTGCTCTTCTGCCTTACGTGTGCAATCGCACATGCACAACAGGTCAACGGAATTACACAGGATGATCAGGGACGGCCATTAGCCGGGTCATCCATCGCTCTCAAAAAGACAAAAGATTCCTCCGTAGTAAAACTGGGCGTATCCGATGCCTCGGGAAAATATGAATTCAAAGAGATCCCCGCAGGCAACTATTTCGTCAATATCTCCCATGTCGGCTACACATCCCGGAACACAGCTGCTTTTACGGTCAGCGGCGAAGGCATTACCAACGCGCCCGTCATAAATCTTGCCAAGGCCGCCGCAGACCTGAAAGAAGTGGTCGTTACTTCCCGTAAACCTGTGGTGGAAGTAAAAGCCGATAAGATCGTGCTCAACGTGGAGGGCAGCGTCAATGCCGTAGGGCAGGATGCGCTGGAGCTGTTAAGGAAATCTCCCGGCGTCACGGTGGACAAGGACAATAATCTCAGCGTCAGCGGAAAGAATGGAGTACAGGTCTTTATAGACGGAAGGCCTACGCCTTTATCAGGTAATGACCTGGCCGAATATCTCAAGACCATTCAATCTTCCTCCATCGAATCCATTGAGATCATCAGCAATCCCTCTGCCAAATACGAGGCGGCAGGTAACGCCGGGATCATCAATATCCGGTTGAAAAAGAACAGATCGTTCGGTACCAATGGTACGATAAATGCCGGCTATAACGTCGGTGTATACTCCAAATACAATGGCGGGTTCTCCATCAACCACAGGAATAAGAACATCAATTTATTTGGTAATTACAGCTATAACGACAACCCTTCCCAGTGGCACATCTCACTGTACCGTAAACAGCTGGATACCTTATTCAACCAGCATTCCGTGACAAAGAGCACAAGCCATACCCATAACTTCAAGGCCGGCATGGATTATTTTATAAGCAGGAAAAGCACCCTGGGCGTCATCATCAACGGAACATACTCCGACCCCGGCAACCAGGTGACCAGCAGCACGCCGATCACATACTTTCCCACAGGGGAGCTGTTCAGGACATTGAACGCCAACAACTCCAGCAAGGGCAGAAGGGACAATACCAATTTCAACCTGAACTACCGGTGGGCGGACACCAGCGGACATGAGCTGAACGTAGACGCAGACTATGGACGCTATCGTATCAATAATGATCAGCTCCAGCCGAATATCTATACTTATCCCAAAGACCCCTCCAGGAAGGACAGCAATATTTACCAGATGCTGTCCCCCAGCAGGATCGATATCTACAGCCTTAAATCCGACTATGAGCAGAATTTTGCCAAAGGCCGGCTGGGATTGGGTTTCAAGGCTTCCTATGTCACCAGCAGCAACGATTTCGAACAGTATAATATCCATCACCTGGTAAAGGAGAAGGACACCCTGCACAGCAATGATTTCGACTATAAGGAGAATATCAATGCCGTCTATGCCAATTACAACCGGACTTTAAAAGGCTGGACATTCCAGGCAGGCCTGCGGGTGGAGAATACGAATATAAAGGGGACCTCCATGGGATATTCAGGTACAGGGGGCGGCTTTGTCACCTATGACTCCACCTTCAAACGCAACTATACCAATTTCTTCCCCAGCGGCGCCGTTACATATAACAAGAACCCGATGAAACAGTGGACCCTTACCTACAGCCGGCGTATCGACCGCCCCGCTTACCAGGACCTGAACCCCTTCGAGTTCAAACTGGACGAGTACACTTTTCAGAAAGGCAACACGGAGCTGAGACCACAATATACCAATAGCATAGGTCTTACGTATATGTATAAGTTCAAGCTGGTCACCACCCTGAACTACAGCCATGTAAAAGACGTATTCACCATGCTGGTGGATACGACTGAGCGGTCGAAAGCCTTTATTTCAAAAAAGAACCTGGCTACCCAGGATATCACCAGCCTCAATATCAGCTATCCCTTCCAGTACAAGTGGTACAGCCTGTTCGCAAACGTGAACACTTACTACTCCCTGTACAAGGCCGATTTCGGGGAAGGCAGGACGGTGAATGTAAATGTCTTCGCCTGCAATGTCTATGCGCAGCAGACCGCCCGTTTTGCCAAGGTCTGGACAGGAGAGGTCAGCGGCTTCTTTAACTCGCCATCCATCTGGCAGGGTACCTTCAAGACAAAAAGCATCTGGAGCGTGGATGCCGGTGTTTCCAGGACCGTGCTGAAAGGCAATGGTACCGTAAAAGCATCCGTCAGCGACATCTTCAATACCCTGCACTGGTCATCCACCAGCGACTTTGCCGGTCAGTTCGTCCGGGCCAGCGGCGGTTTTGAAAGCCGTCAGTTCAAGCTGTATCTTACCTACCGCTTTGGAAATAACCAGGTGAAAGCAGCCCGTCAGCGCAAGACAGGGGACGAGGATGAGAGCAAGCGGGTGGGAACCCAGGGCGGAGGTCTGAGTCAGTAGGTTAATCGTCATAATAGCATTATTTTTACGCCCCAGAAATCTATTATGACAACTACCATCGATGACATCCGGGAATTATTCCAGACCTACGATCCATCACCCGTCACCGGATTGGAAAAGATACCCCAATCCGGCAGCAACCGGATGTACTTCCGCATCCGTACGGCCCAAAGATCATATATCGCCACTTATAACGACAACGTGCGGGAGAACCGCACGTTTGTTCATTTCAGCCGGCACTTCCGGGCCGGCGGCTGCCCTGTTCCGGAGATCTACCTGGTAAATGAGGCTTATACCATCTATTTACAAGAAGACTTCGGGGATATTTCACTGCTGAATGAGCTGGAAAAGCACGGGCACAACGATCATGTCTATGGATTGTTCCGGCACAGCCTGCAGGAGCTGGCCAGGCTGCAGATCAAAGGGGACGACGGTCTCGACTACAGCTGGTCCATCACTTCCAGGGAATTCGGCAAACAAGCCATACTCAGCGATCTGCTGTATTTCAAATACTATTTTTTAGACACCCTCCAGATCCCTTATGATAAGGAAAAGCTCATCGACGACTTTGAAGCGCTGAGCACCTATCTTACACATGTGGATCATAAATATTTTATGTTCCGGGATTTTCAGAGCCGCAACATCCTTATCCGCGACGGACAGGCTCATTTCATCGATTTCCAGGGCGGAATGAAAGGCGCCCTCCAGTACGATGTGGCTTCCATGCTGTGGCAGGCCAAGGCCGAGCTGCCGGATGACTGGAAGAACAGCCTGCTGGAGCACTATATGGACTTCGTGGAAGAGCTGTTGGACAAAAAGATCGACCGGCTGCGGTTTGTCAGCCAGTACAACGGCTATGTGCTGATACGTCTCCTGCAGGTGCTGGGCGCCTACGGGTTCCGGGGCCTCTTTGAACGAAAAGCGCACTTCCTTACCAGCATCCCCCTGGCCCTCCGTAATTTCAAGTGGTTCCTCACGCACAAACAGGTGGGTATCGTCCTGCCCGAGTTCGAGC
>DASZVM010000466.1:0-2461 GCA_035547295.1 Puia sp.
TACTAAAGAACTGGTTGAAAGCCTAGGACCCGGGACCGAACGATATTCAACAGTTGAAAAGACAACGATATGAAAAAGATATTACAATACTTATTCGAGCATAAGACACTTTCGAGGCAGCAGGCCCGGGAAGTGCTGACGGGTATTGCCGGCGGCCTTTACAATGACAGCGAGATAGCGGCCTTTGTTACGGTGTTCCTCATGCGTAGCATTACCATCGACGAATTACAGGGTTTCCGGGACGCCCTCCTGGACCTTTGCGTACGGGTGGACCTGAACGGGCATGACACCATCGACATCGTAGGTACGGGCGGGGATGGGAAGAATACCTTCAATATTTCCACGCTGGCTTGTTTTATCGTGGCGGGGACGGGGCAGAAAGTGGCCAAGCATGGGAATTACGGCGCTTCCACCATCAGCGGGGCTTCCAATGTCATGGAGCAGCTGGGGTATAAGTTCAAGAATGATGCGGCCCGTCTTAAGCAGGAGGTAGAGACGGCAGGTATTTGTTTCCTTCATGCGCCTATGTTCCATCCTGCCCTGAAGACCGTGGGTCCCATCCGTAAGAACCTCGGGATACGTACTTTCTTCAATATGCTGGGGCCTATGGTGAACCCGGCTGCCCCGCGGTTCCAGCTGGTGGGGGTCTACAACCTGGAAATGGCCAGGATCTACAATTACCTGCTACAGCAAACGGAGAGCTATTATACCATCATCCATGGACTTGACGGGTATGACGAGATATCCCTGACGGGGGATACCAAGGTCATCACGCACCTGGGCGAAAAGATCATGACACCGGAAGAACTGGGTAAACGAATGGTAAATGCTACCGATATTTACGGAGGCAATACCATAGAAGAAGCTGCCAGGCTGTTTACGAAGATCCTGAAGGTGGAGGGCAGCTGGGCGCAGAATGCCGTAGTCCTGGCCAATGCAGCCATGGCCTTGCACTCCACGGGCAACTATGGGAAATACGACGATGCTTATGCGGCGGCCGTCGAAAGCCTGGAAAGCGGCAAGGCGTATAAAGCATTACAACAATTAATCTCTTTACAATAGACATATGAACATCCTGGATAAAATAGTGGAGCACAAACGGGCGGAGGTAGCCAGGCGGCAAGAGGAGGTCCTGGTGGACGAGCTGCGGAAAAGGCCATTGTATGGGCGGAGATCGTTGTCTTTAAAAGAATCGCTGACGGATGGGGGAAAGACAGGCATCATCGCAGAGTTTAAAAGGAGGTCGCCTTCCAAAGGGGTGATCAACGACCAGGTGGAAGTGGCGGATGTAACGAAGGCTTATACGGCAGCGGGGGCGTCCTGTCTGTCCGTGCTGACGGACGAGCATTTCTTTGGGGGCAGCGATGGGGACCTGATAGCGGCCCGTGTGAACGGGATACCCATCCTGCGAAAGGATTTTATCATCGACGAATACCAGATAGAGGAAGCTAAATCCATCGGCGCCGATGTGATCCTGCTGATAGCGGCCTGTCTGACGCGCGAGGAAGTAAAAAGACTGGCTGTATTTGCCAGAAGACTGGGGCTGGAAGTGTTATTGGAGATACATGATGAGGCCGAGCTGGAGCATATCTGCGGGGAGACGGAGATCGTGGGTGTCAATAACCGTGACCTGAAAACGTTTACGGTGGATATTCAGCGGAGCATCGATCTTAGCAAGAAGATCCCTGCCGGCAAAGTGCTGATCGCGGAGAGCGGCATCAGCAGTGTGGAAACTATCCTGCGGATGAGAGATGCTGGGTTCAAGGGATTCCTGATAGGAGAAAATTTTATGAAAGAAAAAGATCCCGGAGCTGCTTTTGGAGAATTTGTGAAGCGGCTAAGGGAACGGGTCTAAGATTGTTTTGCCTCATTAGTTCAAAGTAATGAAAGTAACTGTATGAGAGTAAAAGTTTGCGGAATGACCGAGATCGACCAGGTCAAACAGCTTGACGCCATTGGGGTGGATTTTGCGGGGTTTATATTTTACCCCAAGTCGCCCCGGTATGTCGTTCGTCATCTGACGGGCGAGCAGGTGAAAAAGGCGAAGCTGCGTCTTGGCAAGGTGGGAGTTTTTGTAAATGCCACTTATGACGAGGTCATGAAGCAGGTGGATAGCTACGGCCTGGATATGGTGCAGCTGCATGGGGATGAAACTCCCCGGTTTTGCGAACAGCTGTCCAATTATATTACGGTGATCAAGGTATTCCGGCTGAGTGAGAACGATCCCATCGACTGGCTGATACGGCCTTACCAGGATTCCTGCGACATGTTCCTTTTTGATACGGAGGGTGTAGGTTATGGGGGGACAGGAAAAAAGTTCAACTGGAGCACGTTGAAGGAAGCCCATATCGATAAGCTCTTCTTTTTGAGCGGGGGCATCGAGCCCGGGGATGCGGAAAAGCTGAAGGCTTTTGCTAAAGAGCCTGTTGCCAGAAAGATGTTTGCCATCGACATCAATAGC
>DASZVM010000467.1:0-5205 GCA_035547295.1 Puia sp.
CCATCCTCTGTCCCAACGCGGAGATCGCGGACGCCATGGCCACGCCTGTCATGATCATGGGCATCGGCGCAGGGTTGGACATGATCACTCAAATGAAGGATATCGAAGCGATACTCATCGACGACAACGATAACATATTTACATCGGATCACATCCATTTTTCCAAACAATACACATGAAAGAACAGATCTTTTTATGGTGCTTGTCCGTCCTGCTGACCAGCGGGGCCATGACTGCATGTACACCTGTAAAGGAATATCAGAAAAACAAACTTAATGACTCGGAAATGAGCCTTTCCAATCGTAAGGTGGAAAAGAACGAGCTGAACTTCCAATCCTACAGGGAAGGGGCCGCAGGCGCCAATGGCGGTAAAACAGGCGGCGGGTGTGGCTGTAATTGACCAACGCTAAAAGTTATTCATGAAAAAGATCTGTTTGACCGTTGTAGGGATGTACCTAATGCTCCTGCATGCTTTTTCGCAGGTGACGAAAGACACGGCTTCATTCAAACCCAGGAAGCTCAGGCTGGATGAGGTTAACCTGGTATCCAGCTATTACACCCAGGATGGGAACCATTCCGCCGTCAGGGGCGGTATCGGCTCCGAGAAAGTAACGGACCTTGCCAGCGGTCTTGAATTGAAATGGGTGGGCTGGGATACCCATCAACGAAAAAACACGTTGACTGCCGGGATCGGGTATGACATACATACAGCCGCATCACAGGCATATATATCCAAGACTGGTGCCAGCCGCAGGACCGATGGCACCCGGATCTACCCTTCCCTGGACTGGACGAGGGAGAACGAAAAGAAGGGTACCAGTTTCAGCCTGGGCGCATATTATTCCAGTGAGTTTAATTATAGATCCATTGGGGTCAGCGCAGGCGGCACGGTCAAGACAAAGCATAATGGCGAACTTGGATTAAAGCTTAGCGGCTTTTTCGACCAGGTGAAGCTGATCTTTCCTTCTGAATTCGAGCCTGCCTACCCCATGACAGGCGGCGGTCGCGACGATGAACGGGAACATCCGGATTATAGTTCCAGTCCCCGTCAGACCTATACGGCCTCCCTGTCATTTTCACAGATCATCAATACCCGGCTGCAAGCCAGCCTGCTGCTGGATATAGTCCAACAGCACGGATATCTGGGACTACCTTTCCATAGAGTATATTTTACCGACCAAACGGATGCTGTCGAAAACCTTCCCTCTAACAGGTTAAAGCTCCCAATCGGTCTGCGGATCAATTACTTCACGGGCGACAAAGTGATCCTGCGAAGCTATTATCGCTACTATATGGACGACTGGGGCGTACGGTCCCATACAGCCAGCCTGGAAGTACCTGTAAAAATAACACCCTTTTTCTCTGTGTCACCGTTCTATCGTTATTATATCCAGACAGCCGCCGATTACTTCGCCCCTTACGCCCAGCATCTGAAAACAGACCTGTACTTTACAAGCAACTATGCTTTGTCCTCCTTTTCCAGCAACTTCTTTGGCGCCGGCGTCCGGCTGGCCCCGCCAAAAGGAATATCCGGCACCCATCTGAGCTCGCTGGAGATACGATATGGGCATTATACGCAGACAACCGACCTGGTATCTGACGTCATTTCCTTACACCTGCAGTTCAGGTAGCAGCCTATCAATAGGAAACGCCGACAGCCGTACGGTACGTTCTTTGCATCAGCTTTATACACTTTAAATACATGCAAATGAAAAACGAGACTCTCCAACCAGCCCGATCCGGCCAGAACAGGCGAAAATTCCTCCACCAAACCTTCAAGGCAGGGCTTACCGCCGGCGCGGGAGGCATTCTTCTGCTGTCCGGCTGCAATGAAAAAAAAGAGGACGAAGACAAAGAAGTGTCCCCCACCGAAGACCTTATGCAGGAACACGGATTGCTGAACAGGCTGCTGCTGATCTATGATCATTGCCGTACCACGCTTGTACAGGGAAAGCTGCCGCCCATGGATGCCCTGGCGGGTGCAGCGGGCATCATCCGGACGTTTGTGGAGGATTATCATGAAAAACAGGAAGAGCAGTACCTTTTTCCCCGATTTCAAAAGGCGGGAGTGCTGACCGACCTGGTACAGGTGCTATTACAGCAGCACAATGCAGGCAGGAATATCACCAGCCGGTTAATGCAGGCTGCCACTCAAAAGGACCTGACGGAGACTCAACGACAGCAACTGACGGACCTCCTGACCTCATTTAATGTGATGTACCGCCCACATGAGGCCAGGGAAGATACCGTTCTCTTTCCTGCCTTCCGCAAGCTTGTCTCCCGTCATGAATATGACTCCCTGGGTGAAGCGTTCGAGGACAATGAACACAAGCGATTTGGCAAAGATGGTTTTGCAACCATGGTGGATAAGGTAGCTACCATCGAAAAACAATTGGGGATATATGATCTTTCCCAATTCACGCCTGCAGGCTGACGCGACGCCCGGTGACCATAATTATATTTCGCGGTGACCTCCATCATTGTTTCCCCGGACAGCCTGGTAATACCTTTGAAAAAAACAAAAAACATGAAACATGCGAAATTACTTTCGTTGTTATATCACCTTTTATCTACCCCAGGGTTACGTTCTCGCGGTCTATGATGCTGATGGGAAGCTCATACGTACAGCCGAAAGGTTCAAAACGATCGCCCTGCCCACTGCGGTAAGAATGGCAGTGGCAACAAGGTATCCAAACTGGTCCATTTCAAAGACCAATGAAAAAGGTGAATTCCTCGATTGAGGAGAAAGGCGGGAGAGACTCCCATGACCTCCGTCATAAGAACTCCTGCTTTTTATCATAAAGAATGGCGCTCTATCTTTCCAAATGTCATGGATAAGTATGATCCATCTCCTTGTCTGCCGCCCGGCCATGGTGGTATCTTCGACAAAACCTTTGATCATGCAACGTCCCGACATCGAATTCATGCAACAATTCAAGGAGCAGGAGATCAATCTCCCCTCCATCGACCAGCGGAACGGGAATCTGTCCCTTCGCTATTTTACCGATAAAAAGAAAGAGAGACAGCGTCTTAGGAAGTTCATTGAAAAGAGTATAGGTCATGGAGAAATCATTCGGGAGCTGATTGCCAAGCTGGAGAACGAAGACCTTGCGCTAACCCGCCGGCTCATCCATTATATGGCAGGCATGCTGGACGCATTCTCCGCCGACATTCGAAAAGAACCTTACTCGGCTGTCTATTACAGGACCGTATCGGAAGACGTACGCCAGTTGCTGGAATTGCTCAGTTCCGCTGAAAACCCGCATGTCGTCCTGTACAACCGGCTGAACCATCTTCTTATCGCCGAAATGCCTTCCTCCCCGGCGGGACCGGTCTGCAGCCGGGACATGCGTAACCTCATGGTTGTCTTAAAGGACAGTGCAGATATCATGTGCGCTTATCACGATGTGTTTACCTCCCTTGTACAGCAGGAGTCTGCAAGCGTGGGGAAGCTGCTCGTCACTTCAAGAGTCGGTCAGCGGTTGTTCAAGCTCTCCCTGGTAGTGGAAAGCCTTATCCTGGCCACAAGGGGCACTTACTCCCGGATGGCTGAATGGCAAAAACAGGTAAGACGCATGCAAAGGCAGGAAATATATAATTGAGCATATAATTGAGCCCCGTCGTTATTGACGTCCCTCATCTTTCCTGCTGACCTGTATCATATTCCAATACTTCCTGTATCCCTAGCTTGCAGTAGTAAAACTCCATAACGATGCTGATAGAACAGATCTATACGGGCTGTCTTGCACAGGCAGCCTATTATATCGAAAGCGATAAAGAGGCGGCTATCATCGACCCTTTACGGGAGACGGCGCCTTATATCCAGCGTGCCGCCCGGTCGGGGGCCAGGATAAAATACATCCTGGAAACCCATTTCCATGCGGACTTTATCAGCGGCCATCTTGGACTCCGGCAAAAGACAGGGGCCACTATCGTCTACGGTCCCGGGGCGCAGGCCAGTTTCGAATTCAAGACCGCTTATGACGGGGAGGAGCTGCGGCTGGGCAGCTGTACCATCAAGGTGCTACACACCCCTGGTCATACCATGGAAAGCACCTGCTACCTTTTAAAAGACGAAAATGGACATGACCGTGCCCTGTTCACGGGTGACACGTTGTTCATCGGAGACGTCGGCAGACCGGACCTGGCTCAAAAGATCGATCCGGGGCTGACCCCGGAAAAGCTGGCCGGATACCTGTACGATTCCATACATAACAAAATAATGCCGCTGCGAAGCGACATACTCATCTATCCAGGGCATGGCGCGGGCAGTGCCTGCGGCAAACATTTGGGTGATCAGCGGTTCGGCTCGCTGGGCAATCAGAAACGGCACAATTATGCGCTGAATAAGGACCTCTCCAAAAAAGATTTTATTGCGGCCGTCACCAGCGGTCTTACGCCTCCGCCGGGGTACTTCCCCCAGAATGTACTGATGAACAAGCAGGGATACGAACCTCTGGATACGGTGCTGGGCAGGGGTCAAAAGGCATTAACGCCTGATGCCTTTGAAGCCGCAGCCAATGAGACAAGGGCCCTCATCCTTGACACACGGGCAGCGCAGACCTTTGCAAAAGACTTCATACCTAATTCCATCAATATCGGCATCGACGGCAACTTTGCTCCGTGGGCAGGGGCGCTGATACCCGACCTTAACCAACCTATCCTTGTCATAGCGGACAAAGGCAGGGAAGAAGAGGTCATTACCCGGCTGGCCAGGGTAGGTCTGGACCGCTGTATCGGTTATCTCAAGGGCGGCATCGAAGCCTGGAAGGCGGAGGGCCGGTCCACGGACAGGATCACCAGCATTACAGCAAGGGAATTTGCAGTCATCATGAGCATTGCGCCTATCCATATCGTGGATGTACGAAAGGCAAGCGAGTTTTCCGAAGGGCATGTGCTGGATGCGGTGAACGTCCCCCTTGATTACATAAATGACAATATGCACAAGCTCGACAGGGATAAGACATATTATGTCTATTGCGGGAGCGGTTACAGGTCGATGATCTTCAATTCCATCCTGCGGGCGCGTGGATTCAACCATCTCATCGATGTACGGGGAGGGTACAGCGCCATAAAGAATTCCGGTGAAATATGCATCACGAACGCTGTATCATGAAACCGCTGATCATTTTGACGTTTGCTGTCGCGGGGATGGTTGTTTCCTGTAAAAAACGGAAAAGATCCGTCTGCAACGAAAAGACATCA
>DASZVM010000468.1:0-5384 GCA_035547295.1 Puia sp.
CGTATACAGGGCAGGCACCAATCGCTGCCGGAGAATACGAGTAAGATCTGTCTGCCGGATTGCCGGGCTTCCCGGAAGGCTTTTTCCGGGTCCGGCTCCACCTGTGCCCGGGCGGAGATAAGGGTCGATAAGGATAACAATAGTAAAATGGTACGCATGCTATGCGCAAAGGTACGACTTTGAGCGTCTCCCTGGCCTATATGGATTATGTCATCTGGCCTCCTCCTGCAGGGGAAGGCCGGAGTAATTTTATAGTATCAAAAGACAAATAAAATGGAAAAAAGATTCAAAATGAGGGAAGTGCAGGCTACTGCTTACAAACCCATGAACGAGTTAGCCAGGTATGTCGCCTCTACCGGTATTCCTCCGATCCAGCAGGAGATGATCAAAATAAGGGCTTCCCAGATCAATGGCTGCGCCTATTGTGTCAATAAGCATACGAAGGATGCGCGTGAGGCGGGAGAGACAGAACAAAGGCTTTATTTAATGTCAGTATGGAGGGAGTCGCCTCAGTTTACGGAGGAGGAGCGATTGATCCTGGAGATGACGGAAGAGATCACCCTGATCCATCGGCATGGGCTTTCGGAAGATCTTTACCGGAAGGCGATCGTTCAATTCGGCGAGGAGAGAACGGCACAGATCATCATGGCCATCATCAATATCAATGCATGGAACAGGATTGGGGTCAGTCTTCATATGCAGCCTGAGTAAGCGTCAAGCTGCAAGGGAGTCGGGTCAGTATTGACTCGATCTCACTTTGGTCGTCGTATCGGCTGTCAGGTATTGATCGGCATTTCCATTCCCCTGATCGATGCCTTCGGCTCCCGGCGGCGGGACCTTGTCAATGAGGTTCTGGTAATCGTATTGGGGGCCTATGCTGTCGGGTTTGGCGAAAACGGCGTGTTTGTCGAGTCCCAGCTTGGGGTCGGCCAGCGCTTTGGAGAAGAAGTATTCCCATACGGGTCTGGCTACGTGTCCGCCGTCTGCGCGTCTGCCGTCCAGCCGGATAAAACGGTCGTCACAGCCTACCCAGACGCCTGCCATCAGCTGCGGCGTATATCCCATGAACCAGGCATCGGAGTTATCGTTGGTCGTGCCTGTCTTGCCGCCCATTTCGGCGATGCCTAAGCGTGACCGTAGTCCTGCTGCCGTGCCGAAGTCTACGGGACCCTGCATCATCCGTGTCATGGTGTAGGCGGTGGCATGGCTGAGCACCTCTTTGTGATCGGGGGAGAAGCGTGCCAGGACGTTGCCGTGCTTGTCTTCGATGCGGGATATATAATAAGGTTGCGTGCTGATGCCGCCGGAAGGGAAGACGGTATAGCCCCACATCATTTCGTAGAGGGATAGTTCGCACGCGCCCAGGGCGAGGGAAGGGTAGGGTTCTACGGCTGTCGGAATGTTCAGCTGATGGATGAATTCGGCGAAGCGTTTGGGCCCTTCCGGACCAAACTGTTTCATGATATAGGCTGCCACTTCATTGATGGACCAGGCCAATCCGTTGGCCATGGTGCGTGTGCCGCTGACCCTGGGGTTGGCCCGGGCAGGGACGTATGCTTTATATTCCGGGAAATATTGCTGGACGGCGTCGCATTGTGTCTGTGGCGTGAAATTGAAGTCTTCGATGGCAAGGCTGTACAGGAAGGGTTTTATCGAGCTGCCTACCTGGCGTTTGGTATTGATGTTGACGTGGTCGAACTTGTAGTTCCTGAAATCGATGCCACCCACCCAGGCTTTTACGGCCCCTGTGACCGGGTCCATTACCATAAAGCCTGTTTGCAGCATCTGCCTGTAGTATTTGATCGAATCAAGCGGGGTCATTACCGTGTCTTTTTCCCGGGCGGCGTTCCAGGCGAATACTTTCATCCTGACGGGCTGGTTAAAGCTGTTGCGGATGGCCGGCGCCGACATGCTGTCCTCTTCTTCAATCTTCCACCGCTCGCTATTGCGCATGGCTGCTTCCAGCACATTGACATGGCCTTTCCATATGTCCCCGCTGACGACGTTGGGTTGAGTATTCAGTACTTTTTGCCATTGCGGCATCGCCTGTGCAACGGCTTCATCTGCGTATTGCTGCATGCGGGGGTTGATGGTGGTATATATCTTCAGACCGTCCTGATAAAGATTGAACGGTTCGCCCGTCTCGGGGTTCATATGTTCCTTGCACCATTTTTTCAGATCGCCTCTCAGCACATCCCTGAAATACGGGGCCAGTCCATTGTTCTCGTCCTGCTTCCTGTAATGGCTCATGTCGATGGGTTTCATCTTGAAGACGAGGGCATCGCCTTCGGCGAGATAGTGATTGGTCACCATCCTGTTGATCACGATATTCCTTCTCTCCATGGCGGCCTTTGGATTGGTGCGGGGATTGAAGAAGCGGGGGTTGTTCACCATACCTACCAGCAGTGCGGCCTCGTCCACGCTGAGGTTGGCCGGGTCTTTCTGGAAGAAGGTCCTGGCGGCGCCCCGGATGCCATAAACGTTATCGCTGAAAGATACGTCGTTGAGATAGAGGGAAAGGATCTCTTCCTTGGTGAAGTTCCGTTCCAGCTGGATGGCGATGATCCACTCCTTTAATTTTTGAATGACCCTGCGGATCTTGCTCCGGCTGCGCTCGCCATTGAACATATTCAAGGCTAACTGCTGTGTGAGCGTGCTGCCGCCGCCATCCTTTCCGAATTTTACTATGGCCCGCATTACCGCGATGCCGTCGATGCCCGAGTGTTCGTAGAAACGTTCGTCCTCCGTGGCTACCAGCGCATGTATGACGTTGGGTGAAATATCGTTATAGTCCACATGGGTGCGGTTACCTTTTTCCGTATAGTATTTGCCCATGGGAGTACCGTCGTCGGCCAGCACTTCAGAGGCCAGCACCAGGGTTGGATTTTCCAGCTCATGCAGGGAGGGCAGCTTGCCGAAGGTTCCCATGCCGATGAATACCAGCAACAGGATAAAGGCCAGCAGGCCGCAGAAAAAACTTATCCAGAAGATCCGGACGATCCGGGATATCTTTTTGGGGAGTTGCTTTACAGGAGCCAAATTATCAAGGTTTTAGTATTAACGCTAAAAGTGGCGTTTTGTGCTGGGAATGATGTTAAAAAGTCTTTTTTTGGATAATATTCATAAAAGATTCCCTGAATTTCTCGCTGATGGGTATCTGCCGGCTACCGATGAAGATGTGGTTGTCCCGGATGCTGTCCACTCTTGCCACATTGACGATATAGGAGTTGTGCACCCGGGTAAAGGCGGGGGATAACTGTTCTTCGATGTCTTTTAGCCTTTTATAGATCAATATCTTATCTGTTGTGCTCACCAGCCGGGCGTATTCCTTTTCTCCTTCGAAGTACAGGATGTCCTTCAGGAGCACTTTGTTCAGGGTCCTGCCTGATTTGATAAAGAAATATTCTTCGGCGGGGAGGGTGGGGACCACCTGCTGTTTTTGTCCTTCCAGCATATTGAAGTAAGCTTCGATCTTGAAAAGGGAGGAGTAGAAGCGCCGGAGGGTAATGGGTTTTAGCAGGTAGTCGATGGTTTGAAAGGAATAGCTTTCCGCCGCGTACTCTGAATAGGCGGTGGTAAATACGATCCGGGTGTCCGGGGGGAGGAGGGAGGCCATTTCCATACCGGAGAGCTGGGGCATATTGATGTCGAGGAAGACGAGGTCTACGGGGGTTGTCTTTAAAAAGGCCAGCGCTTCGCGGGCATCGTAATATTTCCCTTTCAGCTGCCAGGAAGTGTTTTGTTCGATGAGCATTTCCAGGAGGCTTACCGCGTTGGGTTCATCATCCACTATGAGACAACGGAGGGTCATGACAAAGGAATTTTTAGATAAGCGTGAAACTTCGAGCCTGACCGGCTCGTATCCATCCGGGCACGATGTCCGTATAGTAAGTTAAGACGTCTTTGCAGGTTTTCAAGCCCGAAGCCTTTGGGCGAGGACATGGGGGAAGGGTCCTGCAGGTCGTTGGCCGTCTCGAAGATAAGGCAGTCCTCTTTTTCCTGAAGGGAAAGGGTCACTTTATTATCCGTGCCGGCTCTGTCGATGCCATGTTTAAAGATATTCTCCACAAAGGTCATCAGCAGCATAGGGGGGATGAGATGGGTTGTATTGCACTCTTTCAGGAAGACGACGCCCACGCCGTGACGGATGCGTATCTGCTCCAGGGCGATGTAATTTTCAAGGAACTGTATCTCTGTGGCCAAAGAAACTTTTTCCTTTGGGCTTTCGTCCACGAAGTAGCGCATGATCTCCGAGAGGCGGCCGATGAGCAGTGCGGTGCGGGGGGCTTCCCGGAAGGCCTCGTAATAGATGTTGTTCAGCGTATTGAAAAGGAAGTGGGGTTGGACCTGTGATTTCAGCAGATTGAGCTCTACCAGGCTCTTTTGTTCCTGGATCTGCTGCGCCTGGCGTTTGAGGGCAAAGTAGGCCAGGGCGATGCGGAAGACGAAGCTGAGGATAAAGACGACGGCGCACCCCACCGTAACATAAACGGTGTTCTGCCAGGTCACCGCATAATATTTTTTTGCAAACCAGGTATTGTATATCAGTTCGCTTATCCAGGTTTTAAAAAAACCGATGGCTGCCAACAGTATGATGGAGGTAAGTATGTACAGTGCCGTTTGTCCTTTCAGGTATAGACGGGGGAAGAGGAAGTTGATATTGCCGTAAATGATCACGGCATAGAAAAAGGTATTCAGTATGGTATAGACGATGGATTGCAGCACTCCGTCCATGGGCAGGAGGGAGAAGAAGTTGACGAGGAATATGGTCCCCCATACCAGGAGCTGCAGCTGCCGCGGGCTTGCTTTTTCGGAAAATATCTTCACCGGGGCAAATTACTATGATTTTCACGGGTGGCGTTCTATTTTCAATGACCGGGTCTATCCTTTCAACGGCAGGGTGATTGAGGGATGGCTGATACTTGTTGAACCATGGTTGCGGAGGATTGAATAGAGTTGCGGGCGCTGCGGAGGATATGGAGATTTGATCTTTTGTTAAAATCATCCATATGCGTACGATCATTTACATTTCTCTGCTATTGGTGCACTTGTTGATGGCAGCCATTTCCCGGGGGCAGGGGGCGGGGGCCGATACTGTCCGGCCGGGCAAGGGGCTTTTACTGACATCGGTGCTGAAGCCGGGGTTACGGCAATACCTGGTGTATTTCCAGGACCCTCAAAAGTCCGACAGGCTGCGTTTCTGGTACTGGGTGCGTGATATTGCCCTGGAGACGAAGGGGGGGAACCGATATTTCTCTGTTACCCAGCATTGGTACGGAGGGGATTCATTGTCTTACCGGAAAGTGTATTCCCTGAATGCTGCGGCGGATTTTGCGCCTGTCTATCATTGTGAGACGGTGCGGGGCAGAACGGGGGCCTATAAT
>DASZVM010000469.1:0-3828 GCA_035547295.1 Puia sp.
AGAAAACGAAGAGGTTCAGATAAGAGAAGTATCGGGCAAAATGAGGGGCTTCCTCCTCATGCATATAGGACGTGGAGTAAAGATGGATAAGGAACCCTACGCCCGTAATAATAAGCAAAAAGAGAACAGACAGCTGATCTACCTGGAAGGCAAAGGGGATGTGCAGCTTGTCCACGCTTATAAAATCGAATAAAGTGACGGTCACCGCATGGAATCCTTCCTGCCGCACCTGTCCGAATATCAGCAGGCTGATGATGAACGATGCCAGCAGGACGCCGCAGCCGACGATCCCCGTCATCCCTTTTGACAAGCTGTTACGAAAGAGGCCGTTGATCAGGAATCCTGCCAGGGGCAGCACAGGGATCAACCAAACTAAGTTTATCATATCAGTGTTTCAGTCGATTTAAGAAATTCACATCCGTCGAATGGGTGTTTCGGTACATCATCACGATGATAGCCAGCCCCACGCTCACTTCCGCGGCAGCCACCACCATGATAAAGAATACGAACAGCTGCCCGTCGATACCCGCCTGGGGGTTGGAAAGGGCCAGCGCATGCTGATGCATCTTCGAAAAAGCCACCAGCAGCAGGTTGACGGCATTCAGCATCAGTTCCACGCACATGAAAATGATGATCGCATTGCGACGGGTAAGCACCCCTGCCACTCCGATACAAAAGAGGGCCAGCGAAAGAAATATGTAATAGTTGATCGGCATATTCTATAGTCTAATCTTTTTTTCCAATCACCACAACCCCCACCATGGCGCTCAGGAACAGCACGCTGCTGATCTCGAAAGGCACCACGTAATCCTGGAAGAGCACCATGCCCAGGTTGTGTATCAATCCTATCTCTCCCTTGTTCATCACCGCCAGCTGATTTTTCATGTCCGCATGTTTCAGGGCCGCCACCAGCACCAGCAGCAGCGAACCACCCGCCACGACACCCGCGATCTTCAGCCACTTGTTCTTTTGCGGCTCCGTGTCGGCGTTCAGGTTCATCAACATAAATACAAACAGGAATAATACCATGATGGCCCCTGCATAAACGATCAGGTTGACGATGGCCAGGAATTGCGCGTTCAGCAATATATAATGACCGGAAATAGCCACGAATACGACTATCAGCCACAGCACGCTATGCACAGGATTCTTGCTTATCACCACCAGGATGGCGCCCAGCAGCGCCAGTATGCTTAAGCCCCAGAACAGAATTTGCGTAATACCCATTGAGCAGTACAGTTAATTGTTTCTATCTTTTAATGATTATGCTTTACCCTCCCGCCTTGTGCTTTCGCAAACTCCTCGGGCTGTGTCACCGGGTTCGGTATCAGCAGCTCTTCCTTTCCATAAATAAAACCCTTTCTCGTATAGTTGGCCGGAGCAAATGTTTCAGACAGATAGATCGCATCCTTCGGGCAAGCCTCTTCACAAAGACCGCAGAAGATACAGCGCAGCATATTGATCTCGTACTTTGCCGCATACTTTTCCTCACGGTACAGGTTCACCTCCTCCGGCAGCCGCTCGGCAGCTTCCATGGTGATGGCCTCCGCCGGACATGCAACGGCACAAAGCCCGCAAGCCGTACAGCGCTCCCTACCCTGCTCATCTCTATTCAATACATGCAGTCCGCGAAATACGGGACTGAAAGGTCTGGTCTTTTCAGGATAATTCACCGTGGGCTTACGCTTGAACATATGCCCGAATGTGATGGACATCCCCTTGGCGATCGCAGGCAGATACATCTTCTCCCATATCGTCATCGGCTTGCGATCTACTGATCTTGCTCTGCTTGTTAATGGTGCCATAATTGCGCAAATGTATTTTTATCGGTTCAATCGGCCAATTTTAAGGCCTTATTCTTTATCGCTGTACGTCGGACTCCCCGGGCCGTCCCTAGAAACGCCAGTTATTCTGATGCAGCAGCACCAGGAAACCCGTCACCAGCATATTGAACAGCGCCAGCGGGATCAGTATCTTCCAACCCAGCCGCATCAGCTGGTCATAACGGAAACGCGGTATCGTCCACCGCACCCACATAAAGAAGAAGATAAAGATCACGATCTTTATAAACAGGCTCACAATCTGCAACGTGGCCAGCAGGTTCTGCCCATGCGCTTGTCCGAACGTCGCGTCATTCACAAACGGGATATCATAACCGCCCCAGTATAGGGTAGCCATCACCGCGCTGCTGATAAACATGTTCACATATTCCGCAAAAAGATAAAAACCCAGCTTCATGGAAGAATACTCCTGGTGGTAGCCAAAGTTCAGCTCGTTCTCGGCCTCGGACAGGTCAAACGGCGTACGGTTACACTCTGCGAACGCGCAGATAAGGAAGATAAGAAAACCCAGGGGCTGCAACAGCACATAGTAATGACCCACCTGCTGCTGCTCGACAATGGTCTTGAGACTCAACGAACCCGTGATCATCAGCAGGGCGATGATGCTGATACCCATCGCCAGCTCATAGGAGATGATCTGCGAAGCGCCCCGTATAGCCGCCAGCAGCGAGAACTTGTTATTGGAAGCCCATCCCCCGATCATGATACCATAGACACCCATGCTCACGACGCCGAAGATATACAGGATGCCGATGTTGATATCCGCTATCTGCAGGGAAATATCCTTGCCAAAAAGATGGAAGTGACTGCTCCAGGGTACGACCGCGCTGGTCATCATAGCCGTCAACATAGCCAAACCCGGTCCCAGCACGAACAAAAATCTGTTGGAGTTGTTAGGTATTATCTCTTCCTTCATAAAGAGCTTTAATCCATCGGCCAGCGGCTGGAAGAGCCCGCCGGGCCCTGCCCTGTTGGGACCCCGACGGTCCTGCATAAATGCCGCCACCTTCCGCTCGCCCCAGGTCTCATACATGGCTACCAGCAGCGAGACGCTGATGATGATGGCGATCAGCACAGCTTTCTCTATCAATAAAAACCAATCGAAACTTAGTAATGTTAGATGCATTTCTATCTTTAAATTATATAGCTTTCATTCAAAAGACTTCTCCTGCCGCAAACCCTTCATCATCTCGGCTCATGCGGCTCAAAATCCGTCGAGTGCGCGGGCCTCTCCAGTTCGGACAGGTCGATCTCCGGCCTGTTGACCTCGCTCACGCTATGGATATCCATCAGTAATTTCGGCGCCCTTCCCCCCATCACATCATACAAAACCTCTTGGGGTCTCACCACATTCACATAATGTCCCTGTGAGATAACAGAATGACGGTTCACCTTCGTAGGTCCGTCGATCTCCCAATCAGCCGTCTTCTTTTTCTCAAACCGGCATTCATTGCAGATCCAGTCTTCCACCTCACCCCACTCGTCTTTACGAGCCGTCACGCGGAACACTTCGTCCCCCCGGTACCACAACGTCACCTTCCCCTGGCATTTGGGGTGGTTGCAGTTGCGATGGGCATCCACGGGTTTCAGGAACCATACACGGTTCTTGAACCGGAAGGTCTTATCCGTCAATGCGCCCACAGGGCACACATCGATGATATTGCCGATAAAATCGTTCTCCAGGGACTTTTCGATATAGGTAGCGATCTCGGAATGGTCGCCCCTGTCCAGTACGCCATGCACCCTTTTCTCCGTCAGCTGATCGGCCGTGAAAACACAACGATAGCAAAGGATGCAGCGGGTCATGTGAAGCTGGATGTACGGACCGAGATCATGTTTCTTAAATGTCCGGCGATCGAATTCATAGCGGGTGCCTTCCTTGCCGTGCTCATAGCTGAGGTCCTGCAAATGACATTCACCTGCCTGATCGCAGATAGGGCAATCCAGCGGATGGTTGATCAGCAGCATCTCCACCACTCCATTACGC
>DASZVM010000470.1:0-2744 GCA_035547295.1 Puia sp.
AGACCACCTGGCGTGGTTTTGACAGATATGACTTTGAAATGGATGAGCAGACGAATGTCATTACGCCCATCAAGGCTGCGAAGGAAGAGGGATATGGGGCAAAGCCGTCGGAAAAAGGGAAGATAAGGTGTATTGTTGTTGCTCCTAAACAAGCGGCACCGGGCAGTCCCTGGTCATGGAGAGGCTGTTACTGGGACCATGAACCCCAGTCTGAAGTGGAGCTGTTGCGCCGTGGCTATCATATTGCCTTTATCATGTGTGATCCTGACAAGCATTGGGAAGCCTGGTATGACTTTCTCACTGAAAAGCACGGATTGTCAAAACGGCCTGCCTTCAATGGTATGAGCAGAGGCGGGATCAACGAATTTGCGTGGGCCACCATCCATCCGGATAAAGTGTCCTGTATCTATGCGGATAACCCGGCACTCCGGCCGGAAAGCTTTGCCAGGCTGGATGCGCTTGCCAGTCATGATGTGCCGCTGCTGCATGTTTGCGGCAGCTATGACTTTCTTTTGCGGGATCATACTTTGAAGATAGAGGATATCTATCATCAGCTGGGCGGCCGGATATCCCTGGTGATCAAGGAAGGACCCGGTCATCATCCTCATAGCATGCGTGACCCGAAGCTCATCGCCGACTGGGTGGAAAGCAATACGCAGCCTGAAGGAGGCGTACCGCCCGCTATTCCGGGTGTGAGCTGGAACAAGTCGTACTACTACAGCTATGCCAGCTCTTATCGCTATCTCCAGCCGGAGGACACCTATGCCACCTGCAGGGGACCGATGTTTATGGATTGCTATGACCGTTGGGATGTGAATACGGGGTCCAACCTGGGTATTACGGGCATGACTGTGATCGTGCCGAAAAAGCCCGCGCCCGGCAATCCGTGGGTGTTCCGGGCAGACCGTGCCGGCCGGGGAGCAGAGCCTGTCGACCTGGCGCTGCTGGCCAGGGGATTTTATATTGTCGCAGCACCTGTAACCGCGCAGGCGGGACCGTTGAGCGAACAATGGGATGAGATCTACCGGCAGTTGACAGGCCTTGGTTTTTCCAGAAAGCCTGTGTTGGAAGGAAAGGGTGCAGGCGGCGGAGAAGCGTATTATTGGGCTATCGCTCATCCTGATCAGGTATCCTGTATCTATGCCGAGAATCCCGTGTTGCGCAGCCTTCGTGCGAAAGCGCCGTTGACGGATAGCTTGGGGGCACTGGCAAAGGGCGGCGTTCCCATTATTCATGTATGCGGCAGTCTCGATCCATGGTATAGCGTTAATACGCTGGAAGTGGAGAAGATGTACAGACAGCTGGGTGGGAATATGAAGGTCCTTACAAAAGCGGGCGCAGGGCATTTCGATGCATTGCCCGAAGACATTTCACCTATTATAGATCTTATCACAGCCAATCAACATTAGTATGCGACTCCTCCTATTTTTAGCGGCAGCGTGCTGCTATGGACATCTTTCGGCCCAGCTTCTTGCGGGCACGGCAAAGATCAACATTACACCCAGGACTGATGAACCCGTCCATGATTCCGTCTATGCCCGCAGCCTGGTGCTGCAGGGCGGGGGACAGAGGCTGGCGTTTGTCTCCGTGGACCTGGCGATCTTCACCAGCGAAAGGATCGTACGAACATGCAAGGAAAGGTATGGTATCACCCAGCTGATGCTTTGCTCTTCTCACAATCACTCGGAACCGCATCCGGGAGGTAAGTGGGCTTTCCAAAAAGATTTTCCGTTCACCGTATTTTACGAAGACCAGATCATAAAGAGCGTGGGGGAGGCTGTGCAGCATCTTTTCCCTGCGCGGGTCTCAGCGGGACATAAAAGCTTTCCTCAGCTGGGTTTTAACCGTCTGATCGTCCGGGAGGATGGGCATGCACGTGAGTCCTGGTTCTCCGATGCGCAGTATACCTGCGAAAACCCCGAGCGCATCCCTTTTGGTCCTGTGGACCCGGAGGTAGGCGTTATCAGGGTGGATGACCAGCAGGGACAGCCCAAAGCCATCATTATGAATTATGCGTGTCATGCCGATGTCGTCTGTTTCAACTATGCTGTCTCCGCCGATTATCCCGGTGTGGCTTGCAGGAAAGTGGAAGAAGCTTTTGGCAACAGTGTCAATTGCCTCTTTGTCCAGGGGGCGGGTGGGAATATCGAATCGTTGCAGATCAGCTCCCGCAGGAAGGGACCTGACGATCCTTTTCAGACCGATTATGCACCCATGGAAAGAACGGGAGAGCTGCTGGCCTTTCAGACCGTAAAGCTGACAAAAAGTCTTTCTTCTCCCGCAGGGGGCGTTGCCGGCATCCGCTGGATGGAAGATTCGGTGCATTTCACCGGAAGGTTCGACAAGAAGCTGGATTATAACGTGCATCTCAATACCATCATTATTAACAACGACATCGTGCTGGCAGCCTGTCCCGGGGAGTTGTTCGTACAGCTGCAGCTGGACTGGAAGAAGAAGATGGAGCCGGCCGGGGTCAAGCCTTTTCTTTTTGGGTATACCTGGAGCGGAGGGAACTGGCCCGGTTATGTAGCCGATGTGCGGTCGGCCGCATTGGGTGGTTATGGGGCTGACCAGGGAGACAGGCTGATAGAGGTGGGTGCGGGAGAGACCATGATCACACATCAGCTGGCTAATTTCTACAGGCTCAGCGGGTTGATGAGGGATAAACCGGGCCCTACGGGGTTCAAGCCTGGAGCACAATGGATCATCGAGCCATTCCAGCCTTAATTTTCCCGGGCGCGGGA
>DASZVM010000471.1:0-4728 GCA_035547295.1 Puia sp.
AAGCTTGCAGTTACGCAGCGCACTGTCCCTGAACAGTATCTTTACATTGTACCACCGGCTGAGCGTGCCGGCAATCGTCTCCAGTTTTTCGTTATCAAATTTCAATTGTCCCTGTTGCCATGCAAGCAGGCTCGTCGTGTCGACAGTCACTGTCCTGGACTGCCGGGTGCGGTCATCCCATTGCAGCTGCCGGGCCGGCGTCAGCCGGTCCAATACCTTCCCTTCATTGTCCACCTGCACTTTTCCTCGTATGACCGTCACCGTTGCGCCTATATCCGTATCAAAGCTCCGCATATCAAAGCTGGTGCCCAGGACGGTGGTCGTCAGCCGTCCCGCATGCACGACAAAAGGATGCATCGGATCTTCCGCAACGTCAAAATACCCTTCCCCGTCCAGGTACAGCTCACGCCGGCTGCCGAAAGGTCTTTTATATCTCAGCGTGCTCGCCGCATTCAACCAGACATGACTGCTGTCGGGCAGGCTTACGCTCAGTATCTTCCCCCAGGGATTGTATACGGTGATCTCATCGGGTTTCGTTGCACCGGAATATCGCCAGACCAGCCAGGCGCCGGTCAGCAGCACCAGACAGGCCGCGGCGCTCCACCATACCCGCGCCATCCGTCTTACCTTACCCTTCCCGCGTCCGATTTCGTCCATCCCCATATCCCTCCAGATACGCTGCCGCAGCTGCTCCTCCTCAACCGCCGGGTCCTCCGACGGCCACTCCACCTCCCCCACAGCATATACGGAACGATACCATTCGTGCAGCTCCTGCGCTTCCTCCGGTGTCGCCTTGTCATCGGCAAGCTTCCTGATCAGTTCGTAAAGACGTGTTTGCTCCATGATATCAATAAGTACCCATGGAACAGGCTAACCCCTAAAATGAAGAAAAAAAAATATTATTGAACTTCCGGATGGAATCCTTTAAGGTCTTTAACGCTTTTGTGATATGATACTCAACAGATTTGGGGGAAAGGTCCATCTTCCCGGCAATCTCCGTAACAGACAGCTGATGCTCCCGGCTGTACCTGAATACCAGCCTGGTTTTTTCCGGCAATGTTTCTACTATCCCCTCCAGGAACTCCCGGAGGAACCGGGCCTCCAGCTTTTTCTCCGTCTCATCATCGGACCCGGCATGCCCCTGTGTCTTCAGGATATCGTCCCGCCTTCCCTGACGGACCATTACCTTGAATACCGCATACTTGACAGCCGTACCCAGATAGGCGGATAAAGATCGTATCTCCAGCTCATGCCTTTTATGCCAGAGCCCTGTCAACACATCGCTCACCACTTCTTCCGCCATTTGTTTGTTACGGGTATGGTAATAGCCGATAGACACCAGTTTCTGCCAGTGCCGGTGATAGATAGCATTGAACGCTTTTTCATCGCCTTTTTGCAAGGCAGACAGCAGATGCTCATCTTCTAATGCCGCATAGTTTGTCATATTGCTGCTTCATCAGGCGCGTGAAGGTACTACAATTCATGCAAGCTTTTTGCGGCCTCATACACCAGCGCCTTCTGCCTGCAGCCGCCACACATTTTATTTGCGAAAAAATAATTTTTATGCAAAAGATCTTACTAATCGCGGTTTGTGTTGGTCTCTCTTATTTTTCTCAGGCCCAGGTAAAATTCGGGGTCAAGGCAGGTGCAAATCTTTCCAACGTTGGAGGAAAAGATGCCGTTAACACCAGTTCGCTCATAGGCTTTCATGGAGGCGTACAAGCCAACATCCCATTGGCGGAAGGGTTCAGCGTACAGCCGGAACTCCTGTATTCCGCCCAGGGTTCAAAAGCAAAGACGGAAACCAGCGGAGATGGGGACGAGATCCTTACCACGGAAGCCAGGCTTCACCTTAATTACCTGAGCCTGCCCGTACTGGCACAATACAAACATGCCAGCGGGGTGTTCGTACAGACAGGCCCTCAGCTCAGCTATCTCCTGTCGGCCAAAGCAAAGGCAGCCGGTGAATCCATCGACATGAAGGACGATTTTAAAAAGACGGACCTTTCCTGGGTCCTGGGCGTAGGCTATACCATCGCCGATGGGAAAATAGGGTTCAACCTCCGCTATAACTTTGGCCTTACCAAGCTGGGAAAAGCCACCGATGGGGAACCTTCGGCAAAGGTATACGGCCGGGTATTCCAGGCAGGCGTTTTTTACACATTATAAATCAATAAGTTATCAGGAAATACCACTATGTGGTATTTCCTGGTTTCATATATTATTCGTATTTTACCGGCGCTCTTATCGCTTACCTATCGCTATGAATGCAAACATCGATTTCTCAAGAAGTGTACGAAGACGGCGTTTGATCTATCAGGGTACCCGGAAACAACGGTTTCTCTTGCTGGTACGGCATTTCCTGCCCGGCATGCTTGTTTTCCTGTTTTGCCTGTTACTCATAACCCTTGCCTTATATATTAGTTCAGACCGCATTACCCTTGCGTTGATGTCCCTCCCCGCATTCCTGACGATCATAAGCATATCGCTTCAAAACAAGCTGGCAAAGACCAAAAGCTCACGTCCCCAGGAAGACCAGACAGCCATTATCCGCTTCCTCCTGCATAAATATCCCGGCATCATCCGCCACAATTGCAGCGGACAGATCATCATTATCACCAGACCCCGGAGGTCCTTCCTTATCAAAGAGTTCCTTATTTTACAGGATGGAGAGCACATCTACATGAATATTTCTCTGTACAGTAAGGGCAACCTGAGATATATGTTCTTGTCCATCCCCCAGTATATTACATCCAGGGCCATCCTGAAAAGCTATCGCCGGACTGTCCACATAAGCGCTTCTGTCACCCCCAAAAGGGCCCAGGCGATTATTTGAATTTTACAAGTTTTTGCTTGATAAGCTTAACGGTCAAAAGCCGGGAATCCCCGAAATTCGCATCCATAAACTCTTGCTATGACACAAACGAAAGGATACGCAGCGCAAAGCGCTGTCTCGGATCTTGCACCCTGGAATTTTGAACGCCGGGAAGTAGGTCCTCATGATGTACAGTTCGATATTCTGTATTGCGGGGTCTGTCACTCGGACCTGCACCAGATCAGGGACGAATGGGGAGGCTCGATCTTTCCCATGGTGCCGGGACATGAGATCGTGGGAAAGGTCAAAAAAGTAGGCGCCCACGTAAAAAAATTCAAGGTGGGCGATCTGGCGGCGGTAGGCTGTATGGTCGACTCCTGCCGGGAATGCGAAGAATGCAAAAAAGGATTGGAGCAATATTGCTCAGGCACCGGCATGGTAGGCACTTATAACAGCCGGGAAAAGGACGGTACCCCCACCTATGGCGGTTATTCCAACCAGATCGTAGTGCATGAGGACTTTGTACTGCACGTCTCGGACAAGCTATCCCTGCCGGCAGTGGCTCCCCTGCTCTGCGCCGGCATCACTACCTACTCTCCTCTTCGCCATTGGAAAGTAGGTAAAGGACACAAGCTGGCGGTATTGGGTCTGGGAGGCCTGGGTCACATGGCCGTCAAGTTCGGCGTTGCCTTTGGCGCCGAGGTCACCGTGTTGAGCACCTCTCCTTCCAAAGAAGCCGATGCGCGCAAGCTGGGCGCACACAAATTCGTCGTTACATCCGACCCTGCACAGGTGAAAAACGTAAAACGCTATTTCGATTTTATACTGGATACCGTCTCGGCACCCCATGACATGGGTCTCTATCTTTCCCTGCTCAAGACGGACGGTACGCACATCTGCGTAGGCGTTCCATCCGAGCCCGTGCCCGTCCACGCCTTTAATATTATCATGGGAAGAAAAAGCCTCGCCGGCTCCGGCATCGGCGGCATTCCCGAAACCCAGGAAATGCTGGACTATTGCGCAGAGAACAATATCGTCTCGGACATAGAGATCATCGATATAAAATATATCCACCAGGCCTATGAACGCATGTTGAAAGGAGATGTCCGCTACCGCTTTGTCATCGACATGGCGACATTGTAAAAGATATCATCCTTTTGCCCAGCGGATCACCAGCTCTGTCACCTGAAAGCTGCTGCGCGCCGGTTTTTTCTCTCCCGGCACTACCAGGCGGAAAGGACCTTTTCCGGCGGGCAGCGGCTTCCCTTCCGATGAATCCGCGATAATGACCGTTCTGTCCGTAAAGGTGGAGTCCAGCTCGGCAAGCGAGAATAATACCTCATACCCATCCGCGCATTTCACCAGCATATACTTGGTGAGGTTCTCGCCACGCAGCTGCTTGCCGGTGGTGACACCCGCCTGATCAAGTATCTCAGCCACCGGCACGCCGGTGTATGGATGCTCATTGCCATCCCTGTCCTTCATGCTGACCGTGGTTCTTTTCATCTTTGCCAGGTCGGATGCCTGCAGCTGCAGGGTTTTGGTCACCTCCCCCGAGACCTTGATCACAGGCTGCGCCTGCCCCCTGGCAATGGTGGCAGAATACATAAGAATAATAAACCAGCACTTGCTCATAAATTACTTTTAAATGGGTTGGAAAATTTCGGATTGGTGATAAAGGAGCTGTCCGTCAGCATTCTCAAAAAAGCCAGCAGGTCCTTCTTCTCCACAGCGGTCAGCTTCAGGTTATCACGCAAAAAAGGGCTCAACGTAGCGCTGCCCTCGATATGATCGCTGTAATGATCGATGACCTCCTCCAGCGTCGTAAACCTGCCGTCATGCATATACGGTGCCGTTAGCCCGATGTTGCGCAGCGTCACCACCCTGAACCGCCCCCTGTCGTACGCTTCGCC
>DASZVM010000472.1:0-3377 GCA_035547295.1 Puia sp.
TTTGGGCGGCATGCCGGGCATGCCGCCCACCCCGTCCGCTGCAAGACCCTTTCCCCAGCACGTCACTTATAAGGCAGGCTGCATACTCCCCAACCATATCACCCGGCAGCAAATGGACGACAGCGTCCGCTCGTTTTATAAATCCTGGAAACAACGTTATATCAGGAAAGGATGTAATACAGGAGAATCATACGTGTGGTTCGAAGGATCACATACGCATAATAAACAATGTGTGTCCGAAGGACAAGGCTATGGCATGATCATTACGGCCCTGATGGCCGGCGCCGACACCGCGGCCCGGACTACCTACGATGGGCTTTACCGTTATTACAGGAACCACCCCAGCAAAGCCGACCCTTACCTGATGGCATGGGCCCAGAAAAAATATTGCCGCGACGTCGACGGCAGCTCTGCCACGGACGGCGATATGGATATTGCCTATTCCTTATTGCTCGCCGACGCGCAATGGGGCAGCAGCGGCGAGATCAACTACAGGGAGGAAGGCCGCCGGATAGTGAACGCCATCATGAAGAAAGAGATCAACCAAAAAACTTTCTCGGTGCTCCTCAGCAATTCGTCTGAACATGATAGTAAGGACTACTTCGACATGCGCACATCGGATTTCATGCCTGCCCATTTCCGCACTTTCCGGAACATCTCCGGTGATGCGGATTGGAATAAGGTCATCGACAATAATTACAAGCTGTTTGAATATTTACAGGATACCTACAGCCCGGAAGCAGGCCTCTTCCCTGACTTTGTCAATAAGGTGGGCACCCGGCCCAGACCTGCCTCCCCGCGATATCTCGAATCCCGTTACGACGGCGCGTATAATTACAACGCCTGCCGTATCCCCTGGCGCATCGCAACAGACTTCATCGTCAACGGAGACCCACGGGCGGCCGATATCCTGAAAAAGATCAATCGCTGGATACGCGGCACCACAAAAGGTGATCCCGACAATATATCCGCCGGCTATAGCCTGGGAGGGGAAGACCTCAAGGACAGGTATTACGAGGCCCTCTGCTTTATCGGCCCCTTCTCCGTCGCAGCCATGATCAGCAGGGACAACCAGACCTGGCTGAACAGATTGTGGGACTATATGGTGAACTTCCGCCTGAAAGAGTTTGATTACTACGACAACAGCATCAAAATGATCAATATGATCATCCTCTCGGGGAATTACTGGACCCCCTGAGACCGCCGGCAGGCTATTTCAGGGACGCTCCATCCCTGCGTTCCTCACTGGCTACTTTTATAATGGTATCACCCTCGTGAAGGTCTCCATACACTTCCATCCGCCCCTTATCACTGCGCCCAGGCTTGACATCCACCCATTGCGCTTTACCGTCCGCTACCCGTATGACAAATACCCGTTCAGTGGAATTGACGACAGCACTGACAGGAACGATAAAGGTACTGTCCCTTGCAGGCAGCGGCACATTCACTTCGGCCACCATGCCGGGCAGTAATTTTTTATCATTGTTAAAAACATCCATTTCTATTCTTTCCGCTCTCAGCCTGTTGTCCAATGCCCCGGCCAGACGACGGACCTTTGCATGAAAAACCTCATTCGGCAATGCTTTTACGGTGAACTTCACTTCATCCTTATCATTGAGATAGCCGGTGTAAGCTTCGGGAACAGAGACCACCAGCCTGAGATGCCTTTGCTCCTGCAAGGTGAACAAAGGGAACTCCGAACCCTTGCCGGAAGGGCCTACATACGCTCCGGGGTTCACATTACGGGCACTGATCACCCCGCCAAAAGGCGCCCTTATTTCAAGATACTTCAGCGTTTCTGCTACCTGGCCATAGGCCGACTTGAAAGCTTCCAGCTGCGCCAGGTCCGACTTCTGACGGGCATCCGCCTGATCGATATCATTCTGCGAAATAGTGCCGGGTGTCTTGCTGGTCTCCACCAGACGGTCGTAGTTGGCCTTGCTGGCGATGTAGATCGCTTCCTGCGATTTTACCCTCGAAAGGGCGCTGGCCAGCTGGGACCCCAGCTCAGGCGCTTCCAGCGTGGCAAGCAATTGCCCCTCCCGGACTTCCGAACCGACATCCGCATATAGCCGCTTGACAAAACTGTTCTCCTTTGCATACAGATCCACCTGCTGGTAAGCGATAAGCTCGCCTGGCGTAAAAAGCACGGTGGACAACCGCCCTCTTTGCAGGGACATCGTTTCCACAGGCGCAGCTGCCGGAGCCGTTGTCTTATTCTCTTTTTTTGTTTCCCCATCCGAGGAGGAACAGGCGCTGAACAAAGTGGCGGCAGCCAGCGTGTGCAGCAACAAAAAAACAATTAATGAATGATTATTTCTCATTTTGTTCATACAATGATGGTATATAATGTTTACTCTCTTTATCTGAAGGATCGAGGGATACTGATTCGATGGATGTTTTGCGCTGCACCCAGGCAAAGATGAGGGGCAGGATAAATAATGCCGCAAAGGTAGACGCTATCAGACCACCGATCACCGCCCTGCCAAGCGGGGCCGCCTGATCACCACCTTCACCAAAACCGGAAGCCATCGGGATCATACCCACTACCATGGCCACGCTGGTCATCAGGATGGGACGAAGACGGACGGCAGCCGACTCCCGCGCCGCCTCCAGCGCATTGCCGGAATGCTTGCGCAAATGCTCGGCATTGGTCACCAGCAGCACCGAGTTCGAAATAGACACCCCCACCGACATGATCATACCCATATAGCTCTGCAGATTGAGGGTGGAACCCGTCAGCATCAGCAGCCCCAACGACCCTAACAGCACGGCAGGTACAGTACACAAAGTTACCAGCGAAACTTTAAAGGACTGGAAATTGGCAGCCAGCATAAGGAATATCACCACGATGGCGGTAATAAGCCCCACCTGCAGACTGTCCAGAGTATCCGTAAGCACCTGCACCATCCCTCTCGTTTCAACAGTAATACCGCGGGGCGGGGCGCCCAGGGACGCAATGGCGGCCTCGACATCTTTGGCAGCGCTGCCCAGGTCCTTTTTAGACAGGTTCGCCGTCACCGACAGCACAGGGTTGGGCCCTATGTCGTCATTCTCGCCATTGGTGGTATCGGTAGTGATGGTCGCCACATCGTTAAGTGTGGGGCGGGGCGCATTGGGCAGGATCGGCGTCTCTCCAATGTCATGGATGCTCGTCATCTTATTCTCGGGCACTTCCACCTGGACGTTGTACGACAGGTTGCGGGCACGATCGATCCAGACGTTCTTTTCGGTAAAACGGGAAGAGGACGTAGCCGCCAAAAGCGAACGGCTGATCGAAGCCATATTCGTACCAAGCTGCGCCGCCCTTACCCGGTCAACATCGATGTTGATCGCAGGATAATGCGTGGATTGCCCCAGCTGCACATCCCGGAGAT
>DASZVM010000473.1:0-3142 GCA_035547295.1 Puia sp.
AGCAGTATCACCGCCAGCCATACAAAAACAAGTAATTGCGTTCCTCCCCGCAGCATCTGACGGGATAGTACGCCCTGCGCAAGCAGCTTGTTCAGCTCCCCGCCCACCAGCCAATGGTCTACCAGGCCCGGCAGTATCAAAAAAGCAGGCAGGATAAGCAATCGCTGCACCCAGCCCGTCACCAGGACAAATACCCGGATAAGGGCCGGCAGACATAGAGCCAGCACGATCGCAAGCCCCGCTCCTGCAACAAGATAGTGATTGCTTCCATTCGCACGCTGGAACAGCTGACGCAACGCCCAGGTCTCATCGCCGCCCCCCGCCAGTGCGCCCATTATCCTGGGAAACGGCATCGCCGCAAAGACCATGGAAAAGCCTACAGATTGTTTCTCCGGTGGGTTCTCGGGATACATCAGCGCCCACCCGCTCCAGATGATAACATAGTTTACCAGCGGTCCTGCCAGTGTAGCCAGTGCAAGGGCCGAAGTGGAGGTGACACAGGTATTGCAAACTGACCAGCTGTCAAATGCCCGGTTGCCAAGACATCCGCAATAGGTGGCCGATAGGAAAAAATGAGCCCAATCATGAATTTCATGGATCAGGAACACCAGCGCAAAAAAGCCAACGAGATAAGCCGGGGTCAGTTTTACCTTCATGGAAATAAATGTAACAAAAATATCATCCAAAACCTTAGATTTGCCGCAACGAATTACACCTGATATTCAATGGCGTTGATTGAAATTCAATTACCCAAATCGCTGGCAAGAGCACTGCGGCTGCCTCAGAAATCTCCCCGGCGGCAGCAGCTAAAGGTATTGAGAAAACTGCTCAAAAAAGCCCGCTTCACCGAATTCGGTCAGCAATACAGGTTCGATGAGATCCTTCTGAGCAAACATCCCGGCAAAAAATTCCAGGAGCTGGTGCCTGCTTACGACTACAATAAGATCTATCAGGCCTGGTGGCACAAGACCCTGGAAGGCAAAGCCGATGTATGCTGGCCGGGAAAGATCAAATATTATGCGCTTTCTTCCGGCACCTCCGAGGCCGGTAGTAAATTCATACCCATTACCAACGATCTTCTTCGCGGCAACCGGATCGTGATGATCAGACAGCTGCTGACCCTTCGCACGTATCACGATATTCCCGTAAAGAGCATCGGCAAGGGATGGTTGATGATCGGCGGCAGCACCAGCCTGCAAAAAGGACCCGGTTATTATTCCGGCGATCTCAGCGGCATCACCGCCCGGAAGGTCCCCTTCTGGTTCCAACCCTTCTACAAGCCGGGTAAAAAGATCGCCCGCACAAAGGACTGGACAAAAAAGCTGGAAGAAGTAGTACGGCTGGCTCCCCAATGGGACATCGGCTTCCTGACAGGAGTACCCGGCTGGATACAGCTGTGCGTGGAAAAAGTGATCGAGCGGTACAATCTGAACAATATCCACGAGATCTGGCCCAACCTGGCATTCTTTGTACACGGCGGTGTCTCCTTCGAGCCCTATAAAAAAGGTTTTGAGAAGCTGTTGGGCAAACCCATCACCTATATCGAGACCTATCTTGCCTCTGAAGGGTTCATCGCTTATCAGGACCTTCAGCATGCCAAAGGCATGCGGCTGGTGACCAACCAGCATATATTCTTGGAATTCGTCCCCTTCGACAACAAAAATTTCGACCAGGACGGCAACCTGGTGGAGGACCCCGAGGCGCTGATGATCCATGAGGTAGAAGAAGGAAAGGACTACGCCATCCTCCTCAGCACAAGCGCAGGGGCCTGGCGCTACCTGATAGGGGATACCGTCCGCTTTGTCGATAAAGCCCGAAGCGAGATCATTATCACAGGAAGGACCAAACATTTCCTCAGCCTGGTAGGCGAACACCTCAGCGTGGACAATATGAACAAAGCCGTCCAGCTTACCAGCGAAGAGCTGAATATCTCGATCCCGGAGTTTACCGTAGCAGGCGTACCCCATGGCCTCTTTTTTGCACATCATTGGTGGGTGGCCACTGACGATCATGTCGACCCTGAACTACTGGGCAAAAAGATCGATGCCAAGCTCCGCGAACTGAACGACGATTATGCCGTTGAAAGGGACAGCGCCCTGAAAGATGTAAAAGTACAGGTGCTGTCCGAAGAAAAATTCATGGACTTCATGCGGCTAAAAGGCAAAATAGGCGGACAACATAAATTCCCCCGGGTGCTGAAAGGCAAAATGCTCGAGGATTGGCAGAAATTCCTGGAAACAGGCGCGCTCTGAGCCCCGGATACCTACCAGCGCAGGCGATAAACGTAAACTATGACAGAAGCCGTATTGAAAGGGTTGGCATTGGGATTCGTACTTGCCTTATCGGTAGGACCGATCATCTTTACCATTATCAAGCAAAGCCTGAACAACGGCCATAAAGGGGGATTCAGCTTTGTCTCAGGCGTATGGATCAGCGATATCATCCTCGTTGTTCTCAGCAACACCGTCAGCTCGCTGGTCAACCAGATGCTGGAGCACAAAAGCGCCATTGCCATCGGCGGCAGCGCCTTCCTTGTTTCAATGGGCATCTATTTCGCCTTCTTTAAAAAAGCAAAGCTCCCTAAAGACGCGGAAGGCAGGGAGACCCGGTTCCGTAAAAGAGATATGGCCCGCATCTTTGCTTCAGGATTTATCATCAATACCCTCAATCCCGGCGTCATCCTCTTCTGGCTGGGTAATGCCACCGTCCTCTCGGTGGACCACACACTCCAGGAACGGATCGTCATTTTCTCCGTTTGTCTTTTGGTAAATATGGCCGCGGACGTGGGAAAGGTCATGATGGCCGGCAAGCTGCGAAACAAGCTCACCCTGCGCGCACTGACCATCGTCAATAAGATCTCCGGCTCGATCCTTATCATCTTCGGCCTCGCACTTGTCGTTTTCTCCCATAAGATCATGCATTAATAAGAGAGGTATTAACATCCGGATATGAAATCCAATTAGTAAGTTTGATGTACATCATGTATCGCATCATCATATTACTTTTTTGTTGCATTCCCTTTGTCACAGAAGCGCAAACAGATATCCTTGTCCTTAAAAGAAGAGGCGCTCACGTCCGCACCTATACGGTAGGAGATCCCATCACCATGGAGACAGTCTATCGTCAATGGTTCACGGGTAAC
>DASZVM010000474.1:0-6410 GCA_035547295.1 Puia sp.
TAATTCTCCGCCAATGCCTTTATATCGCCTACTTCTTTGCAAAGATCTTCTTCCTTTTTCAACATCCGCATCGCATCTTCCCATCTTTCCATTTCAGCATACGCCAGGCCCATACTTTTATATGTCCTCAGCAAACCGTACATGTCATTCGATGCCACGAATATCTTTTTGTTGTTCTCATACATCCTGAACGCGTCCTCCAACTTACCCATGGCCATCAGCGTCGACGCCTGGTTGTCATAATTCCTTGCCAGCCCATTCGTGTCTCCCAGGGAAATAAAAATGTCTTCAGCCAATTTGAACATTAAAGACGCTTTTTCCACCTCCCCTGTATTGTCTAATATCACTCCCTGGCTGTTGTAACAATAGGCTAATGCCGATCTGTTTTTTGTGCGTATGTAGAGTTTCTCCTGTTTCTTATATGCGCTCAATGCTTTGCTCATGTCCCCCATATTATGTAATATATCCGCTTCCAGACCGTAAATATAAGAGAGCTGAGTATCGCTTTTCAGCGCTTTGTAAATTTCCCGGAGGGTTTTGCATAGTTTCAACGCCGTATTCAACTCGCCACTGCTGATCATGATCCGAACTTTGACCGTCATAGATGACGCCAGGCCAGGGTAATCTCCCAACTGTCTGTAAATACTCGCTGCCTTTTTATTCATAGACCGGGCGTCGTCCAACTGGCCCAAAAGGATCATCAGACTTGCCAGTTTTCCAATAGCCTGCGCCAATTTCTCTTTATCTCCCAGCTCTTCATAGATCATTTCGGCTTTTTTATACCGCTCTATCGATCCGGCCAATTGCCCCAATGATTCAAAGACGAACGCCTGACTCATTATCGCATCGGCCAATGCCGGCTTGTTACCCAGATCCTCAAAGATCTTTTCCGCTTTTTGATACAAACCCATCGCCTTTGTCATGTTTCCCCAATATTGAGCTGTTTTGCCCTGGTTCTTTATGATCATTGCCAGGCCTTCTATATCACCAATCCTTTCACAGATGCGTTGCTGCGCTTTGTATAGTTTCAAGGCGGACGCATATTTGCGCTGGTTGAATAAAATATTCGCCTGGTTGCCTATCGAACCGGCTATGCCCTGCTGGTCTTTTAGCTTGCGGCATAAAGCTTCCTCCTGTTTATAAAACCTCAGCGCGCTATCCAGATCTCCCTGTTGAAAAAAGGTATCCGCCCGGATGCCATATAATCGTGCCTGGCCCTGATCATCACCTATATCCTTATATAAATTTTCCGCCTTTTGAAACATCGACGAGGCTTCTTTTAATTTTCCCCATTTTTTCAATATAACCCCCAGATCCAGATAACTCGTTGCTATATTATATATCTCCGCATCACCCTCAACAATTATTTTTGTAAGGAGGTCGTAGGCTTTTTTGAAATTGTCGCTTTGAAAAAAAACAGAAATTTTTAAATACTGTTTTTCGCTGTCAGACAGGCCATCGATGTATCCGGAAATAATTTTCTTCCAATTGTGCAAATAGCTTTTTTTGACGTCATGTCCTGGCCGTAATTTTTGAAAAACGCTGCTCAAATCACCTTGCGCCCATAATATGTCCGGATGATCCTTTAGCATTATACGTGCCCGCGGATTGACAGGCCCGGGGTTAAAACGAGGAGTCATATCCCGGGAAAAATCCCAATAGATCACTTTGCACAGCGAAGCGCTGCTTTTTTTGATCAATTCCTGTACATATTCCGTTACATCAAAGAAGTCCGAGCAGCTATAACCGATGATGAGCAATGTATTGTGAGATCCCGAGCGGGTAAAAAAATGGGTAAGCATCTCGTTTACGCTATGTCTTTTCTTCCCGATCTCCTGCAAGGTGATTGCCATATTCCCCCTGTCGGACAGACATCCATGTATCTTGGCAACAAAACGACCCGGCAGACGGTGCAAATTCCCGGCAAATCTTTTAACCTGTCTGAAAACGGGGAGCTTTCTACCGGTGGCGGCAAGGAACGCTTTTTCAAGGCAAAGATCAAAATTTGTCGTAGCTACTTTTAACAGCTGCCCATCCGATATCAGTTGAGCTATCGTATCGTGGTAGTAGCAAGGCTCTCCATCAAAAATATCAATGATCTTTTCCAACTGCAGGCCATTTTCAATTAATGATCCCATAAAGGATTCAAAGGGTATCCCGGCATTAAAGAACGTCTTTATGTCAGTCTCATCGATGGATAGATCCTTTAATATTTCCGTGACAATCCCATCAATTATTATATCCTGGTCTTGTCCTGTCAGACCTCCTACCGGAGGGATACCCGACGGCACAGAGATCCCCGCACCACAAAATATTGCCAGCTCTTTATTATCGAGATGTTGCCGTATGGTCGTATAGACATCCACTGAAATAAAATTAAAATAAAGATCGGATCGAGACAACGACAATTCACCGGGATGCAGACGCAAAGTTGCCGGAAAAAACATTGTCAGTGTAAGAAAGCAACCCCTTATGAGAGTCCCAATCTATCTGGCAGGCCTTGCCTTTCTTGTTTGTTAGCGGTCGGACATGGAATGAATACAAAGTGAACGACCTTGGCGGTAAATTGATGAAGATTACATTTACGATGGCGGAAAGACGTAGAGCGGGTCTGGGGATATAGAAAATGCCGAATGGATTATGGCTGCCAGTTTCCCCACCGGCGACCTTGGTTATGCTGTGATCGCTACCAAGGTCATCAGGATCAAGCTCAATTGACGGAGATACGCATGAAGTATCGTTGCAGGCGATGCATATAGGGTTTGTTGTAGGGAATGAACCTATGGAAATATTTATCATGATGGAAGGGGGGCACTTAATCGGTAAATTTACCTCCATTAAACCTTCCTATTTATGCATCTTTATCCTATCCCGGCATTATACTGCCCATTCCCGGGTGCCATCCATCCCATGTACGAAGCGATCGAGGAGCATACTTATCAATGGATACTGGACTTTCAGCTGACACCCAACTATGAAGTATTCTCCAGGTACAGAGGTTATCGTTTTCCCCTGTTCATCGCGCGAAGCTTTCCTAAAGGCGATTATACGGATATCTGCAACTGGTGTGATTTCCATACGCTGTTGTTCATAGTGGACGATGTGTTCGGCGAAGCCGATGTCATCAAGCGAAGAGAGTCTTACAGCACCCTGGAAGCTGGGCTCATGGAGATACTGGAGCATAACAAGCGATGCCGGATCAAAAAGGACGGGCCTTTGCTGGCTGCGCTCAGCGACTTCTGGCGCCGGATGTCGGTGCGTACGAGCAAGAACTGGCAATCCAGGTTCATCGGGGGGATAAAAATGATGTTCCGCAGCCTGGCCTGGCAGTTCAGACATATGATCAGCGGGGTGCGGCCTGATCCCGATGAATATATGCATATGCGGCAATACCTGGGAGCATCGCATCTTTCGACCGACTGTCTTGAAGTGACGGGAAAGATATTCCTTGGCGAGAACATATACGACCATCCTTTCGTAAAGAAGCTGACTGTCATCAGCCGCAACATACTTTCTGTATCCAGCGATCTTTTCTCCCTGAGCAAGGACCTTTCCCGGACAGAGAGGTCCGGCGAATATAACATGGTTATCATGCTGAGGGATAAATACAGGATCAGCATCGAGGAGGCTATCCATCGTACGGTTGTCATTCATGACGGTCTGGTAAACGAATTTATCGACCTGGCCCCCCGGATCTTTATATTCGACGACCTCACCAATCATATGTTGAAAAAATATATTGAAGCGCTGGGGTACCAAATGAAAGGGAATGTGGATTGGAGCACCCGTGAGACAATGCGTTATCCCCATATATATATGAATTGATGATTTGTAGTATTTATTCTACAAGATGATAATTAATAGTTCTTATATTTGGGTTACTAATAGGATAAGGTTTAATGGTTATGGTAAATGATTAGCGCAACCCTGCAGAGATGTGGGGTTTTTTTATTCCACCCGGCCGGGCAGAAAAAACACGGAAAGAAAATTTGTTTGTTTAAACGTTTAAGCAGATCTTTCCGGAATGGAAAAAAAGGTTTCCATTAAAGATATTGCCCGCCATCTTGGAGTTTCGACGGCCCTGGTGTCTTATGTCCTCAACAATAAAGCGGGCCGGGTAAGCGTGGAAATGGCGGAAAAGATACGCCAGGCAGCTGCGGAGCTGAACTATCGTCCCAATCTCATAGCCAGGAGTCTTCAAAGCGGGAAGACCAATACGCTGGGGCTCATTGTGGCCGACATATCCAATCCATTTTTTTCGCATATTGCCCGTATCATCGAGGATGAGGCAAAGAAAGCAGGTTATACCGTCATTTTTGGCAGCAGCGATGAGAATGTGGAAAAGTCGCAGGCGCTGATGGACGCGTTGCTCAACCGCCAGGTGGATGCGCTTATCATCGCTCCGGCGGAGTTCACGGAAGAGCAGCTGAAAGCCTTACAGAAAAAGAACATTCCCTTCGTACTGATCGATAGATATTTTAAAAATATCCAGACCAATTCTGTCCGAATAGACAATCACCGGGCTGCTTATACGGCAGTGGAGCATCTGATAAAAACGGGCAGCAGGCGTATTGCCATGCTGGCTTACAATACGGGTATGCAGCATATTGCGGACCGTATCGAGGGTTATAAGGATGCCATGAAAGACAACGGGATCAAACCCAAGGAGTCCTGGCTGGTGCGGGCTTCCTATCACCATCTGGAAGAAGAGGCGGCCGGGGGGATGGAAAAGCTGTTGTCGCCCAAGCCTACTGTGGACGCTTTCTTTTTTGCCACCAACTCACTCGCCATCCAGGGTATCCGGCAGATCATCCGGCTGAATATAAAAGTGCCTGATGATCTCTCCGTCATCAGCTTTGACGAGGCGGATGCATTTGATTTTTTTTATGCTCCCATCACATATGTCAGACAATCCCTGGAAGATATCGGCAGGCATGCCGTACAACTGGCCCTGGACAGTCTTTCCAAGCAGCCTGTGGCTCCAAAGGAAGTGATAGTGGACGCGGGGCTCATCATCCGGGAAAGCAGTAAAAAATAAATTTATGATACTGACTTGTCGTAAGATCTTTCGGGTATTCTTTTTTGTTTGGCTTACAATAAATGTGTCGACCGGCTTTGGACAACCAGGGGGCAAGGGAAGCGTTGTGAAACAGTCCGGACATACATTCAATGGTGTATATAAAGGAGCCTGTCTGCAGCAGGTGGCTTTTCCCATTGGGGGTATCGGGACGGGCATGTTCTGTCTGGAAGGTACCGGCGCCATCTCCCATATGTCTGTGCGCAATAGTCCTGATATGTTTAACGAGCCGGCTATGTTTGCAGCCATTTCCATCAAACAGCTGCCCGGCAGCGCAAGGGTGCTGGAGGGACCGGTACCAGCCTGGAAAAAGTTCGGACAAAGGGATGCGGGGTTTGGAACACCGGGTATGACCTGGGGCTTGCCCCGTTTCAAGGAAGTGGAATTCCTTGCAAGGTTCCCTTTTGGAGAGATCGGGCTTAAGGATAAGGAACTGCCGCTGGAAGTGCATATTACAGGATGGAGCCCGTTCATACCTACGGATGCGGATAATTCCAGCCTGCCCGTGGGCGCCCTTGAATATACTTTTCACAATACGGGCAAGACACAGATGGACTATGTGTTCTCTTATAACTCCCGGAATTTTATGGCCCTGAATAACGACCACGGGAAAGGGGGAGCTAACCATATCGACGCGATAAAACAGGGTTTTGTCCTATCGCAGGACGGGACACAGGAGACACCCGAGCGAAAAGGCGATTTTGCCATTTTTACTTCCGAACCGAATGTAACGGTGGACCATTGCTGGTTCCGCGGCGGCTGGTGGGACCCTTTTACCATGGCCTGGAATAATGTCGAAAAAGGCATCCTGCATAAAACGGACCCGGTGGAAAAAGACGCCCCCGGCGCCTCTCTTTTTGTCCCCTTCACGCTTAAACCGGGCGAGGAAAAAAAGATCGTGCTTTTGATGGCCTGGTATGTACCGGACACGCATCTTCGCATCGGGGAAGAGCCGACCAGCAAAAGCGACAGCACGGTAAGGGATGCTTCCGTGGACCTGCCTTCCAGGTACCACAAGCCCTGGTACAGCAGCAGGTTCAGGAATATCGATGAAGTAGCGGATTACTGGCAGCATCATTACGATGAGCTGCGCAAAAATTCATCATCATTCAGGGAGGCGTTCTACAAGAGCACTTTGCCACCCGAGGTAACGGAGGCGATAGCCGCCAACCTTACCATTCTCAAATCTCCGACGGTAATGAGACAATATGATGGCAGGTTCTGGTGCTGGGAGGGCAGCGGCGATTCCTGGGGCAGCTGTCATGGTTCCTGTACCCATGTATGGAACTATGCCCAGGCTGTCTCTCATCTTTTTCCTTCCCTGGAAAGAAGT
>DASZVM010000475.1:0-4733 GCA_035547295.1 Puia sp.
ACTGACAGAAAGAATCTCGTGGAAAATGAGCTATTTGAAGCAAAACAACAAAGGGGTTTTTTAGAGTGTCTGACTGAGATTATAAAGACCGTACATGAAGAATACCGGTCTTTCTTTAAAAAGCTTAGAGACGATGTATACCTGATGACGCCGGAGGAGTATGGATATTTTGTCGCGTTGTTGAAATTTGATTATTACTACGAGGACAGAAGCGCACAACCAGATTAATCGGCCATTTAAATATAAAACATATGAATACTCTTTATGTAAGGACCTTAAAAAAGGTGGATCACACCGTATTTTGCGTAGCGGATGGACAAAAATTCTACTTTGATCCTATGCATGGCAACAGACAGCCCTATTCCAGCGGGCAGCAGGTAAAACGTTCATTGATAGAATGCTTTTGTGAATATCTCGGCACCTCGCCATCTCCTACCACCTTTTTATTCGATATCTCAAAGGATAAAAAGATAGAAGAAGGTGAAGTATACGGTACTTGTGACCCTTCCTATCCGGATCAGCTCATCGGTGGTTGGATGAGGGCTGACAAAGAGGGTAAGACGGGAAGATCGCTCAAGCGCAGAAGCCCTTTGTCCATTTCCGCTATGAGACCGCTGCATCCGCGGCTTGCAAATATCAACAGTGAAGATATAACTTTCGATCGCAGCCACATGAGCAACAGCAAGGTTATAGTTCGTGGTGAAAATGGAAAGGAGCTTAGCAAAAACGAGGTTATCGCATTGTTGGACGGGAAAAACAGAAGCCTTCATCGAAAATGGATACCGGACAATAAAAGAGCGAACGGGTTTTTTGTGGTGGATTTTGCCATCGATCTCAGAAGGTTGTTTTCGGTTAGCATTAATCCATTTGAACCGGAAATGACGCCGGCGACCATTGCGAGCCTGCGTAAAAAAGGGTGGAAGGAGGCCAATAATATATTTGGTCCTTGCCTGGTAGCCCCCAAAGCGCTCAGGAAGCAATGGATACAGGCACTCGCACAGGCGATCCTCGACTGGCGGATCACCTCTAACCAGGCCAGGACATTTAGTCTCATGGAAACGCTTGCTGTTACCATGAGCACCGACGCGCATCAGATTGCAGCCAGTATCAGGGCTAAAATATCTGAAGACGATCGCGGCAGAGCAGAGCCTGTTATCGAAGAAGATCTTGCAGGAGTGGACACTTTTATTACATTGAACGCCGGAGCTTATACCCTGACCAAAAGTGAAAAGGCGAATGCGCTGGAATTGGCGGAAAAAAAGTTGGTGCAGCTGTTGTCGGCTTATGCTTACGAATAATCGCCGGGTGAATTGGACCAGGTTGGAATTGAAAGAACCAGTGCGTCGCCACCTTCGCTGTATCATGATCTCGAAGAATCGAACCTTAAGGAATTGAAAATACTATGCCGGCGGCGACTTCGATTATCTGCTAAATGCATAATTGAACCCTAAGGAATTTATCCGTCTGCAGAGCCGACAGTATCACATCTTCTCATACACCACCGCGGCCCCCTGCCCAACCCCCACGCACATGGTAGCCAGGGCATACCGGACGTCCCGTCTTTTCATCTCATGCAGGAGGGTGGTAGATATCCTCACCCCGCTGCATCCCAGCGGGTGACCGATGGCAATAGACCCACCGTTCACATTTACCCTGGACGTATCCAGCCCCAGATCACGGATACAAGCCAGTGACTGGACGGCAAAAGCCTCATTCAATTCCACCAGGTCCAGGTCTTTTACCGTAAGACCCGCCCGTTGCAGCGCCTTTCGGGTTGCCGGTACGGGACCGATACCCATGATTGAAGGGTCCACGCCTGCTATGGCCATACTGACGATGCGTGCCACGGGTTTTAACTTGTATTTCTTTACGGCCGTCTCGCTGGCAAGCAGCATTGCTGCGGCGCCATCATTGATCCCTGCTGAATTCCCTGCTGTGACGGAACCGTCTTTTATAAAGGCGGGCCGGAGGGCAGCCAGTTTCTCCATGGAGGTATTACGGGGCTGTTCGTCCTTTTCGAAATATATCTTTTCCTCTTTACCACCCAAAATCTCGATGGGTGCGATCTCTTCCGTCCATTTGCCGGCAGCCAGGGCGGCGAAGTATTTCTCCTGGGAGGCCAGACCGAACTCGTCCTGCTCCACACGCCCTATTTTCCACTGCTTTGCAATATTCTCCGCTGTTTCGCCCATGGAGTAGGGATAATACTGGTCCGTCAGCTTTTTATTGACAAAACGCCAGCCAATGGTCGAGTCGAATATTTCCGTGTTGCGATTGAAGGCATGAGACGATTTGCCCATGACAAAGGGAGCGCGTGTCATGCTCTCTACTCCTGCGGCGATATACAGCTCACCCTCCTCACACATGATCGCACGGGCTGCATCCATGATGGCCTGGAGACCGGAGGCACAAAGGCGATTCACCGTATTGCCGGCCACCGACACGGGCAGACCTGCCAGCAAGGCTGCCATGCGGGCCACATTACGATTGTCTTCCCCTGCCTGGTTGGCATCTCCCGCGATAAGATCTTCGATGGCGGCGGTATCGATACCCGGGTTACGGGAAAGGAGCTGTCGAACCACGTGCGCCAGCAGATCGTCCGGGCGGATGGAACTGAGGCCGCCTCCATATTTCCCGATAGGGGTCCGGATGGCGTCGATGATATAGGCTTTTGTCATAAGGGTCGCAAGTTAAGATTTTCAACATATTCGGAGATGGTAACACAATGAACGCCCTTTCTGCCATGTCCAACGCCCTTATCGGTTCCACATATGGGTAATTCTTTCCCCTCCTTCTGCATTTATTTGATCCAAAACCCCTTAAAAATCAGTCGATTCGGGATGGCACCATTTTGATATCCCCATCATTTATTAAAACGTTGAATACTATGATCCGCCATACAGGAACCTTCAGGGATAATCAGGCCAGATATATCCGTAATAGTAACTACAGATCACAGGATTACTTTGCTCCTGACCAGATAGATCCTCACAAGTACGATCACCTTGTCCCGCCAATGAAAAAAGCCCTGCGGTTCACGGCAAAGACCACCTGGTTTATGATGAAAATGCTGATAAAAGCTGCTTTCCGCATTCCCAGGCTCTTTAGCAAGACATCGCCTCAACCACAACGGAGAAAAAAAACCTCCCCGGCAACAGCTTTCCCTGGTCCTTAGGTGTCGTACATAAATTAATCTTATATTTTTAGAAATAATTTCCACAATTTTCATTTCTGGCTGCATAATTAAACCCATTTAAAAACTAGTCCATTGGAATGGTCCAGGGTTTTAAGAATTAAATGAAAAAGGGTCGGCACCTTGGAAATGTGTTTTAAGCGTCAGTGTACCTTATCTCTGCAGATATTTCAGCTGTATATCTTTAATCCAATATCTTACAATCCTCTTTTTCAGTTAATTATAATCGTCGTCGATGCCTGGGAATATTTCAGTTATTAAAGTTCGACGCTATTTCGTGATAGTTTTTAAAAAATGGATGCGTATAAAATATTATGAATCATGCAGTTATATTTTCATGGACACGGGTGGGAATTGCACCATAGAGGAATTGAAACCAGCATATCTGTTGCATCCGGATTAAATACCCAAAGATGAAAATTGAACCACACAGGAATTGAAATTATTGATTCTGTATTCCCATCGCTGCCCGGACGGCTGTGGAAATTGCACCATCAGGAATTGAAATTAACCATCAACCTTATCACATTAGACTTTAAATCTGCGAAAATTGAACCATCAGGAATTAAATCTACCCTAATCCCCCTCATTTAAATACCGCCTCCCGCATCTGCTGCCGCATACCAACAGCCGCATCATACAGCTGTTTGAACTGACGGTAACTTTCCGTACCAGCATAGGTGGAAGCATACCCCTGCCGCCTGTCCCTCTCGGCGTAATAAAAATTCGCCTCCTCATCTTTTTTCTTCTGGAACCATTGAGTATAATATTTCTGCCGCAGATCACTGACCTTTAGCTGAAATTCATTGGCCACCCTGTCCTTCCCTTTATCCATCAACACCGTATACAAGTTCTCACAGTTATCCAGGATGGCGGAAAGTGGTTCTATATAATCCTGCCGTACATTGATCCGTATATCCACATCAAACCGATCTCTCATCCATGACGCAAAGCGCACCTGGAAAGAGTCCGCAGGCTCCCCCACCACGCTTTCCAGGATCTCCGTATTATTCGGATAATGGGATGTTTTCCTGAAATCCACGTCCGGCCGGTGGCGATACGCATCCACGATCTTTTGCAAGAGCTTCTTTTCCTGAAAATAAAGCATCAGGTGATTGGCAAAGGCGTAATTGACCGCGATCCTGCATATATTCTGATCCGCCGTGCTGTTGAAATCGTCCCAGGTAAAGCTTGACAATAATTTCACTGTAGGCAATTTCAGATCGCTGCTATAGGAGCTTACCGCATTTTTCAGCACATCCGTCCTCCAGGTATTTCCCCCCTTTAGTATATCTCCTTGCCAGTAGGCAGTAGCATATAAACAAGCCAGGCCTTCGTCCAGCCAGGCCGGCATATCCCCAACGTCCGACTTGATCATCAAATGGAACAGCTCATGGTTGATAGTGCCGATATGTTTGATATCGCTGATGCCCATCAGACACAGATCATATGGATTGGAATAACCCAGGCTGGAAGAGGACAGCGAGATATTGTGCACTTTTTTTGCCGCCGTCTGCAGCGCTGCAACATCAGGCATCAT
>DASZVM010000476.1:0-8618 GCA_035547295.1 Puia sp.
AAGATAAGGTTCAGGAAAGAAAAGGGAGTGCCTGGTTCATGGGTCCCGAAGAAATGGATGTCGTTCAGCTTTTCCCGCGGATAGCGTTTGGTCAGCCGCCGGATATAGCGCAGCTGGTGAAAAAAAGCAAACAGCAGAAGAAGCGATACAGCGAGATAAGCCATGGCGGTCAGGGCTTGCCAGGTAAACAGATGAGTAAGTCCATGGGTGGTATTGGACATGGCGTCCGTTTCATTCCAGGTACCGTCCGGGATATCCGCCGGGTTGGCCATCATGCGCGCAGCCAGGTTCGGGGGCCAGACAGAGGGTGCAAAGGGCAAGGGGATCAACGGCATCAGCAGGGAGAGGAATGGAATGCTCAACAGGAAACCCCGGTTGAACCGATGGCAGCGGCGGTTGTATAACAGCACCCTGTAGTAGGCAAAGAGAAGTCCCGAGGCGAGTACGACCTTCAGGGAATAGACTGCAGCTGCTTGTATGAATGAGATGGTCATGCTTCCTGTTGGTTTATTTATGCTCTTTATGTTCTATTTTGAAGCTGATCTCGAAATAATACTTGCCGGGAGCCACGGAAGGGTGTTTGTCTGAGGCGGTTGCAGAGAGGACCTCGGAAGCCCGGCGGGCCTCTGCCTGAAGGGTCTGCTGCACTTCTTCTTTTGTCATGGGAGGCGCCTGGGGGCCAGGATAGCTCTGTACGGTTAATTTCATGACATCCGGTGTTTGTGGCAGGGCATCCAGGGTTTCGAACTGTTCCATCTTGCCGCCGTTGCCCAGTGTAACGGAGAACCAAATGACACCGCCCTGTTCCGAGTTTACCAGCTGATCCGGATAGCGGAGGGCCCTGATATATGACCTGGCCAGCTGTTTGCTGTCAGCGGAGGAAGGGGTTTCCTTCGATGCCGGGATGTCCTGTGCCGGGGACGTGGTAAATACTCCCAATAAGATTGCCAGTAATGGAGCCGTCATGATCCTGGCAAAAGGGCCGGCCGGTTTGTAGGTGGTTCGTGTGATCATGGTAATCCTTCGGTTTAATTGTTTATGAAAAAATGAGTGTGCGATGCTGGGGGATGGATCTCGTTTCATCGATTGCCAGACCAGTAATTCTGCGTAATTGCAGCGTTGTTCGTTGTGCTGACCGCGGGACAAAGCGTACCGGTCGGCGCCGAATTCGTGCAGGAGCTTTAATTCCCTGAGGGTCCAATGGAAGAATGGGTTGAACCAGCACAGGCTGCGTATGATCTCCAGCCCGAGGATCTCCAGCGTATGCCGCTGACGGATATGATAGGACTCATGGAGAAAGATGAGATGGCCGGGAGGGCTGGAAAGGTCTGTCTGCTCAGGCCAGAACAGCCAGTTGAGAAAAGAGAAAGGGGCGCCGGCTTCGGTGGTTTTCAGGAGCCGGATGGAGCCGATGCGGGTAACGGAATATTTCCGGGCTGCCCGGACGATCCGGCAGACCGACCAGGTCAGCCGGGCCAGCAGCAGGGCGGTGATGAGGCCATATGCTCCTATTGGCAGCAAATGGGAAAGGGTATCCGGGCCGCCGGAAGAAGGTAGTGCTCCTGTTGGAACAGGGCCTTTACCAGCCCGGAATACGGCAGCTATTATCCCCGGGGCCTTCCCCGTGGTTGTCCATGGGAGATGCAGGGGGATCCTCAGCAGCGGCAGTATCAGGGATACTACCACGCTTCCCAGGAGATAGCACCTGTTATAGGTGTGAAAAGCACGATCGTGAAGAAAGAGCCGGTAGTAGCCGTAAAAAACAGCCGAGACCAGGATCATACGAAGCGGGTAAAAAAGCAGTTGATTTTCGGATAAAATACTCATTCTGAATCGTTTATGGATGAGCGTATCTGTTGCAGCAGTGCCTCCAGCTCTTCCAGGCTCAGCTTGTTGTCGCTGACAAACTGGGAAACGAGCTTGGCAGCGGAGCCTTCGAAGTAGCTTTTCACCAGCTGGCCTGCGCTTCTTTTTCCATATTCCGTTTTGCTGATGCGGGGTTGGTAGTAATTATTCCGGCCCTGGACCTCGTATTGGACATATCCTTTTTCCACCAGGATCTTTAGAAGGGTGGCGATGGTATTGGAATGGGGTTTGGGTTCCGGTGTTTCGTCCAGGATGTCTTTCAGGAACCCTTTTCCCAGGCGCCAGAGGACTTGCATCACCTGTTCTTCGGCCTTTGTCAACGGCTTATAGGTACTCATTTTATTAAACTAAATTTTTAGTTATTGGGATAAAACTATAACTATTTTATTAGTTATGAAATTTTTTCCCGCAATTTTTTTTAAAATTTTTTTCGTGAACCATTCCCGTCCCGTCCTGTTGATAAAGAGTGAAAAACTTTCGGGACTTATTATCTGCAAAAGATTTGGAGCTAATTGCAAAGGCGCATGCCTGTTACACAACTTCATGTAGAAATAAAAAAAAGAGATTAAAATCTCCTGATTTTTCCTCACAGGGCTATGAAGTACCAACTTCCCTGACTACATTTGCAAACGGTTCTTGACGGAATGATGAATGATGCTTAACTTATCTTTTGCAATTATTTTGCAACTTTCGTGAACCCTCCTGGTCCAATACTTGTTGATTGATTATTAGTACCCGACAAATATTTTTGTCATCTTTTATTTTTTGATATGAGGCAACTTAAGATTGCTACACAGATTACGAACCGTGATTCTCAGGCTGTTGAGAAGTACTTGCAGGAAATTTCGAAGATCCCGATGATCACTCCTGAAGAGGAGACGGTGCTCGCCCAGCGGATCAAGATGGGTGACCAGAAAGCATTGGACAAGCTGGTACAGGCCAACTTGCGCTTCGTTGTTTCTGTGGCAAAGCAATATCAGCACCAGGGTTTATCGCTAAGTGATCTCATTAACGAGGGTAACCTCGGCCTTATTAAAGCGGCTCAACGCTTTGATGAAACCAAGGGTTTCAAGTTTATTTCATACGCGGTATGGTGGATCCGCCAGTCCATCCTGCAGGCGTTGGCAGAGCAAGGCAGATTAGTCCGCCTGCCTCAAAACAAGATTGGCACTTACAACAAGGCTAATAAAGCGTACATGGCTTTTGAACAGGAGCATGAACGGGAGCCCAGCACGGAAGAATTAGCCGAATTGTTGGAAATGAGCGAGACGGAGATCAACAACATTTTCCAGAGCAATACCCGTCACAGTAGTCTGGACGCGCCTGTACACGAGGCAGAAGATGTGGCGATGGGAGATTTGCTGGAAGGTGGTGACGAAACGGATGATGATGTAATGAAGGATTCACTGCGTGCGGAGATCCGCCGGGTCCTGAAATCGCTCAGTCCCCGTGAAGCAGAGATCGTGAATGCCTATTTCGGCCTGGATGGAGAGAATGGTGTTACCATCGAACAGATAGGTCAGAAATACGATCTGACAAAGGAACGCATTCGCCAGATTAAGGAAAGGGCTATCAAGCGTCTGCAGAAGGCCCGTTACAGCAATGCATTGAAAGCATATTTAGGTTAATACACTGCACCTTAATAACAAGGCCCCGGCATTTGTCGGGGCTTTTTTGTTGACACCGCTATTACTATGGAAAGTAAACATATTATTCACACTCCGGCAAGAGGTCATACAAACGACATTCATTTTCCTCTTTTCGGGTTACTTTTGTCGTCCTAAATTCAGATCGAGCATGGATGCTACAACAAGTGAGAAAGTACATTGTCTTATAATAGGTTCAGGTCCTGCAGGCTATACGGCTGCCGTCTATGCGGCACGCGCGAATCTCAGGCCGGTGCTTTACCAGGGCATCCAGCCGGGAGGCCAGCTGACCATTACCACGGAAGTGGAGAATTATCCTGGTTACCCCGATGGCGTACAGGGGCCCGAAATGATGGTGCATTTTGAGAAACAGGCCACCCGTATGGGGGCAGACATCAGGTTCGGACTGGTTACCAGGGTGGATCTTTCCGTCCGGCCTTTCAAAGTATGGATCGATGAAGAAAAGCTCATCGAGGCGGACGCCATCATCGTTGCTACGGGAGCTTCCGCCAAGTGGCTGGGGCTGGAGAGCGAGCAGCGGCTGAATGGATATGGCGTCAGCGCGTGTGCCGTGTGCGACGGTTTCTTTTTCCGTAACAAGGAAGTTGCGATCGTCGGTGCCGGGGATACGGCTGCGGAGGAAGCGCTGTATCTTTCCAAGCTTGCCACCACAGTGCATATGCTGATCAGGAGCGATAAGATGCGTGCGTCCAGGATCATGCAGGAAAGGGTGCAGCAGACCCCCAATATCAAGGTCTATTGGAACAGCGAGGCGGATGAGGTATTGGGTGAAAGCAGGGTAGAGGGGCTGCGGATACGTAATAACAAGACCGGGGAAAAACAGGTGGTGCCTTTAAGCGGCTTTTTTGTAGCCATCGGGCATCAGCCAAATTCCGGCATTTTCACCGATTATCTTGAAATGGATGAGGCCGGCTATATCAAGACCGTCCCGGGCACATCCCGTACTAACGTAGAGGGGGTATTTGCCGCCGGTGACGTGCAGGATAAGATATACAGACAGGCGGTGACGGCCGCCGGCAGCGGTTGTATGGCAGCCCTGGATGCCGAACGGTATTTGTCCGCCAAGGGGCTGGCCTGATCGCCCGGGCTTCCCATCTCAACCGTCAACCATAAACTAAAACAGGCAACAAATGGTTACAGTCAGGCTACATAACCTGATCTTTTCCGGGCATCATGGCGTATTCAAAGAGGAATTGGCGACAGGCAATACCTTTGAGGTGCATCTGGATGTGATCTATGATGAAAAGGACCGTCCTTTCGAGAGCCTCGATACCATCGTCAATTATGTGAACCTGTTTGCCATCGTCAAACAGCGGATGCATCAGCCCTCTCCTTTGCTTGAAAAGATTGCCGACGAGATCATCGGCAAGATCAAGGCGCTCTATCCCTTTATCAGGGAAGTGATCATTTCCATCTACAAGCTGCAGGCGCCCATCGGCAATTTCCAGGGCAAGGCTGGCATGACCCTTCATAAGAAATTTGACAGCTGAGGATCAGATGACCTTGCCTTTCCACCGTCCGCTGCGGATATACAGGAACGAAAGGATAAAGATCACACCCCAGTAGATCCATTCCGACATCCAGCCCACGATGATGGACATGTTCCATTGCTGTAATACCAGGTATACATATATGCAATAGAAGACCAGGGTGATCAGCTCTATCAGCAGGTTGATACGGGTATTGGCCGTGCCTGTGACGGCATTCAGCCAGATGGTGGCAAAGGACATCATTACCAGGGCGGAGGAGACGACCCGGATGACGGGGATGGCGGCCTGTGTAAAGGACGGGTCCTGGCCATACACGGCAAGAAAGGCTTCCGGGAAGATATTCAGCAATAAGGCTATCAGCAGGGCAAAGCTGACGCTTAACCGCAGGATCTTGTGGATAAGCTCGATGACCCGGTGCTCCATTTTTTGCCCGATGATATTGCTTACCATGGCATTGGTGGTGGAGGCAAAAGCCCAGGTAAAGACTCCGAAGAGCCCGAAGATATTACGCATGGTGTTGCTGATGGCCAGCGCCTGGCGGCCATGGTGCTCGATAAGGATATAAAAGAAGGTCCAGGCAAGGATGCTGAGGGTAAACTGGAACACCAGGGGCGAGGACTGTACGAGTATCAGCCGGCTGTTGGCCAGGTCGAATTTCCGGTACTTATACAGATGCAGCTGCTGACTGACACCTTTGACATGGATGATCAGGAATACGGCCAGCATGCCGGCTGCTTCGGCGGCGATGGAGGCATAGGCGGCGCCGTTGAAGCCCAGGGCAGGAAGTCCCAGGTGGCCATAGATCAGTCCGTAATCCAGGGTTATATTGACCACGGATTCCGCCAGGGTGCCATATATGAGATATTTGCTCTGGTTGGTGCCTACCAGCAGGGCATTGCGCATCTGATAGATGTAAAGAAAGGGAAGTCCCCAGATGCGTATCCGCAGGAATTGTACTGCCTGATCCCGCAAGGCTGAAGACTTCAGCGAAAAGGACAGTATGGCGGGAGCTACGAACCAGGTAAGGAGGATCCCTATGAGGGCCAGGGCCATGGCAATGATCATTCCCTGCATGAAGAGCTTCCCGATCTCTTCGAGACGGCCTTCCCCTGCCCGTCTGGCGATCAGCGCCTGGAGCCCGTTGTTCAATCCCTGCCCCACGACGGCAAAAAGGAGGTAGTAGACACCGGTGATCCCCGCGGTGGACAGGGCTTCTGAATTTTCATCCAGGTGGCCTAAAAAGATATTATTGGTGATAAAATTGATCTGCGGCACAAAGATGGCCATGCTGATGGGCAGGGCCATCCGGAGGATGTCCTTATTGGTGATCGAGACCTTATAATTTGTGACTGTCGCCATCTTGGGGCCTGTTGAAAAAAGGACTGCAAGATAAACTACTTTTAAGTATTATTGCACCTATGGTAAAGCCAGCTTTTCAAATAGAAGTCCCTGATATAACGGATGACGACCTGTTACAGTGCCGGCTATTGGTAGAAGTCAATGCACATTCTTTCAGCTATACTTTATTGAACCAGCGGAACATGGGGCCGCTGGTGATAAAATACTTCCAGCTGGAGCAGGAAAAGAACACGCCGCTTGCCGGGACGCTGAAAGAGATCCTGGAAGGCGAGCCGCTGTTGAAGCGGGCTGTAAAAGAGACCCTTCTTGTCTATAATTTCCCCGAAAGCAGCCTGGTGCCCGAGCCCCTGTTCAGCATGGACACGAATAAGGAGATCATCGATATCGTGCACGGCAACCTCCGGAAGGGGCTTGTTCTTTCGGAGAAAATACCCTGGTGGGAGCTGTTCAATGTATACCGGATATCGCCTGAGCTGCATCAGTTGCTGCAGCAGCAGTTCACGGCCGGCAAGTACTGGCATTATTACAGCCTGCTGCTGAAGAGCTATAAGATGTTTGATTCGGCAGACGGGCAGGATTGTCTCAAGGTGATCTTTTATCCTGATAAGATGGTGGCGTTGGTGATCAGGGAAGGAAAGGTATACCTGGTACAAACTTTTCATTATCAGGACGCGCGGGACGTGGCTTATTACCTGTTGAACACCTGCAGGCAGCTGGGGCTGAATCCCGAAGAGATACGAGTATTGGTTGGCGGGTTAATCGACAGGCAATCAGCGCTTAGCGAAGAGTTATATAAATATTTCCTTCATATATATTTTGAAGAGATCGACGAGAGCATCAAGATCACGGATGAATTGAAAGAGCTGCCCCTGCATTATTTCTCATCTATTTTGAAAATGGCCGTATGCGCATAATCGGAGGCGAGCTGGGAGGCCGGAAGATCAACCCTCCGGCGAAGATGCCATTCACCCGTCCCACGACGGATATGGCAAAGGAAGGGTTGTTCAACATCCTGGAGAACAACCTGGAGCTGGAAAAACTGCGTACCCTGGACCTTTTTGGAGGGACGGGCAGCATCAGCTATGAGCTGGCTTCGAGAGGGGTAAAGGACCTTACGGTGGTGGAAAAGGACCCGGCCATGTTCAGCTTTATACAGAAGAATGCCCGGGAGCTGGGTTTTGAGCCTTTTTACAAGGTGATCAGGATGGATGTGTTCAGGTTTATCGGGCAATGTACGGAACAGTTCGATCTGATATTTGCCGGACCGCCGTATGCCCTGACGACCATCGACGATCTGCCCGGGCTGGTCGTGGAGAAAAAGCTGCTGCGGGACAAGGGCTGGTTCGTCCTGGAACATACTCCCCGGAACAATTACGAGGGTTATCCGTTATTCGTCACACAGCGGAACTATGGTACGACGATCTTTTCCATTTTTGTAAATAAGGTATGAAAGCGAAGCTTCACGAACTCCTTTAAGAGACGAATATGGACGTGAGTAAACCTCTTTTTATCACAGGTATAGGCACGGATGTCGGCAAGACAATGGTTTCAGCCATTGTCACCGAGGCATTGGGCGCCGCCTATTGGAAGCCGGTACAGGCCGGTTACGACCAGGGGACGGACAGGGAGTGGGTAGAGGCCCGGCTCAGTCATCCCCGGGCAAGGACCCTGCCTGAGATGTATAAATTGAAATTGCCGGCTTCTCCCCATATCGCTGCCCGTGAGGAAGATGTGCGTATCGACCTGGATGCGATCGTCCGGCGATCCCGGGAGCTGCGGAGCAGCCTGCCTGTGCTGCAGGGGCAGCGTGATCCTGAATATTTTGTCATCGAGGGAGCCGGCGGACTGATGGTGCCGCTGAACGAACGGGAATTTGTGGTCGACCTGATAAAAGAACTGGACGCCCGGGTGATATTGGTCAGCCGTAATTATCTCGGCAGCATCAATCATTCGCTTCTGACGGCAGCCGTTTGTAAAGCGCATGGGCTGGATGTCGTCGGCTGGGTATTCAATGATCAATACCTGGATTATGAACAGGAGATCAAAGAATGGTCGGGGCTGCCGGCGATTGCTTCCATCCCAATGAGCCGGACGCCGGATAAGGCGTTTGTTGCAGAACAGGCTCAACGGGTACGGACACGGCTGACGGCCCTGCTGCATGCCTGAATTTTTACGTACCTTTAGCAGGTGAACAATAACTATGAATCTTAACTTTCCGCTGCTGAAACCTATACGG
>DASZVM010000477.1:0-4946 GCA_035547295.1 Puia sp.
AAACTCCAGAAAGCTTGCCCCCGTCTCGATCCTTTGCCGGAAGATCTCTAACCCCAGGGGCTGATAATGCTCCTGCTTATAGCTATAGGGAATATGATGATAGCTGCTGAGCCCGGGCTGCCGGCGCAGACGCTTGCGGTAATTGTTCACCGTCTGCCGCGCTTCGCCATGGATAAGCTTGATACGGGGCTTGCCGATATAGTTCAATACGATACCCTGGTTGGCTTCGTCTATCTGCGCTTTGACGGATTGATAGAATTGCACCGGGTCCGTCTCGTCAAGGTCCACAAAGTCCGGCAGCCGGATACCATACAGATCCTTTAATTGACCCGCCAGCACCGGGTTTACCTCTGCTGCATTATCCAGCACCTTCAGCACATAGTGATCCTCCTTCAGCTTCTTATTTTTTTTCAGCGACACAGGCAGCAGCAGCAACGGACTTTGTATCCGCTCGTCAGGCTCTTCTTTCAGGTTATGCCAGTTGAGGAACGCGATCACCAGCTTCAGCTGGTTGAACCCATACTCCTGGATAGCCCGCTGGGATTCCACCCGCACCCGGTCCAGGGAAGAAGGCAGATAGGCATGGTCGTCAAAACGGAGGTATTTGTTCAGGACGATCTCCTTCATCCCATGGATCTTCTCCGCCAGCTCCTCGTTCCAGATAAAAAGATGTTCCGGGCGAATGCTTTGATAATGCAATACCACCGGCACACTGCTGACCGTGAGATTGACAAACCGCATGTTGGGCTTGTAATACAGCAGTCTGTTGCGACGGCTGGTATCGAAAAGGCGGTTGCGCAGCTTGTTTAAGATAAAAGCATCCCGCTGGTTTAGCTCTTTATGGACCCAGCCGGCCACGTGGCTAAGGTCTGTTTGTTTTTCCGGATCATAATCCCGGTAGTGCTGCAGCCGTTCGATCACGTCATAGAGGTCCTGCGTGCGGCGGCCCCTGTCCATCTCCGTCATCTCCGTGATCAGTCTTGCGACGGTAGGATGGACCCGGTCATTGTACCCGGCAGGATTGGAACGCTCCTGGGCAAACGACACCAGGTCATCCTGTTCATATAAATCCAACCCCAGCGCCATGCTGCCCAGGATCAGACCCAGACAAAAGATATCTGTCTGCGGGTCGTGATGACCCATCAATTGTTCAAAACATCGATAGCCCGGTACGTATGCCGGGTAGGTAAGCGGCTGCCCCGCATCGGCATGCACCTGCAGGTTTTCCTGGAAAAGAGAACCTTCCCCCGCATCGGCGCTTAGCTTTATCTTGCCCACCACTTCGAAGTTCCTGGATTCCACATGGGGAAAAAGGGCCAGCACCCGGTCAAGGGCATACGAAGGTGCATGGGCCAATGATTCATCGATATCCAAAGCATGACCACCGGCTCGCGTATACCCCCTGGCCGAAGGCTTCCCCTCATCCGGCCCCGGCTCTGTCACCCCCCCTGGCTCTGCCAGGAATAGCGCTTCCTCTTTTCCAAAAGGCGCTACCTGTCCCGCTTCATGCAGACCGGACACTTCCCGGAACAAAGGCAATACAAAGGCGATCACATCGTCCGTGGTGTAGTCTCCCTTGTCAAACGCGTTGCGCAGGAACTCTCTGAAATAGGTTCGGGTACTTGACATGATCAATCTTCCTTTAAAGAGTCGTAAGCCGCCTTCATCTGCTGCCGCTGACGCTCCCATTGTTTATCACTATAAGACATCTCTTTTTTTACGATGGGTTCGAATACATCCGCAAGACCACAGGACTCCGCCGTCCGAAGGGCATATCCTGCCGGCACATCCTCCAGGTCAGGGTCGGCCAGGGCAAAATCCAGGAGGACATAGGCAAAATATTCCCGTATGCTGCTGTGTGCGCTGTCCAGGAAGGTCTTGACCCTCACTACCTCTCCCGCGCGCCCCCACGAAAATTCCGGAAAATATTGCCTGGTCAGACTCATCACAGGCGCTGTCTTTATCCATTTCGGATGGAGATAAGATACCAGCAATTCCTCCGTAAGCTCCGATAAGGTTTTTTGCCCCGGCAGGTCCAGCCTGTCCAGGTCCATTACACCCTCGATCATTTGCCGAATGGCCGCTTCGGCACCCTCTGCCTCCGTCTCCCAAAGCCGCAAGGCACGCGTCCGTATAAAATTCTCCGGATGGGTCAGCGTAGCAGACTGTATCGCCGGACTGCTGGAAAAGATCTCCTCCGCCTGCCGGATATAGCTGTCAGCATGCACCACCGAAAGACCCGTAGCCATCTTCAACAGCATCGTGATCACCGGCGTCGTGTCTCCCACCACTCCATACGCCTCCCGGTCACAATAGATCTCCGTATATAGCCGGAAAAGACGGGCCGTCTCATAATGAGCAGCTTGACTGTCAGGACTGCCCGCGATAGCCATAATGATCCTGTCGGAAGTCTCCAGCTCTCCATCCAAAAGGGAATATAATTTCATATGACCCAGCTCGTGAGCGATCAGCGCCAGCAGCTCCGCTTCTCCCAGCATTTGTAACAAGTTCCCGCTGAATACGATATGAGCTTCATGAGGAAGGCAGGCAATACTGGCGTTCGGCTCGGGCTCATTGATGGCCTGATAAGCCGTTACAGACAACCCACTGAGCCCCAGTTTTTCACATGCAATATGAATTTTTTCATATAAGAGAGGGTCGCTGCCGGGATGGAATTGATAGGTATTCTTTAACAGCTCCGTTTTAAAGGCAGCCAGCTGCTCTTCCCGCTGCCGTGCCGCGGAAAAGAACGACCAGATCCCGGACTGCCTTTTAAAATAGTCCCGGATCTTTACATGATAAGGCAACGGTTCGGATAATGACATAGGCGCTCAATTTAACTAAACTTAGCCTCAGTATCAAGTGTTGGAAACGTCTTTTAACATCCTCCTGGTACATACCTCAAAAATCTTAACTTCGCAGCATGAGCGACTATATCAATGGCCTGAACGAACAGCAGAGAGAAGCAGTATTGCACATGGACGGTCCTATCATGATCGTGGCAGGGGCAGGCAGCGGAAAAACCAAGGTCCTCACCACCCGCATCGCCCACCTGCTCGCACAGGGTGTGGATGCATTCAACATACTCGCGCTCACCTTCACCAACAAGGCGGCCAAAGAGATGAAAGAAAGGATCGAAAAGATCCTGGGGAATTCAAGCGCCCGCAATCTTTACATAGGTACCTTTCATAGCGTATTTGCCCGCATCCTCAGGGGAGAGGCGCAACGGCTGGGATATCCCGGTAATTTCACCATATATGATACGGACGACGCCAAAAGCGTCCTGAAGACCGTGATCAATGAGCTGAACCTCGACGACAAGCACTATAAGCCCAATGTCGTATACAACCGCATCTCCCAGGCAAAGAACAGCCTGGTAGGACCCGCGGAATACGCCGGCGATTATCATATCCAACAAGAAGATATGCGGGCTAACAGACCGGCCATCGCCCAGATATATGCAGCCTATGCCCAGCGCTGTTTCAAAAATGGGGCCATGGACTTCGACGATCTGCTGATCAAAATGTACCAGGTGCTGAAAGAGCACCCGGAAAGCCTTCATAAATTCCAGCACAAGTTCAAATACATCCTCATTGACGAGTACCAGGATACCAACCCCGCCCAGTATGAGATCATCAAGCTCCTGGGCGCCGCACACGAAAATGTTTGCGTGGTTGGGGACGATGCGCAAAGCATCTACAGCTTCCGGGGCGCTACCATCGAGAATATATTGCAGTTCCAGAAGGACTATGACGACGTGAAAGTGGTAAAGTTGGAACAGAACTACCGCAGCACCCAAAGTATCCTCAATGCCGCCAACGAGGTAATAAAGAACAATAAGGGCCAGATACCAAAGAACCTCTGGACGGATAATGCTTCAGGAGAAAAGATACGGCTCGTACGCATGATGACGGATAATGAAGAAGGGAAGTTCGTAGCCGACACCATCCAGGAGCAGAAGCTGCGCAACCATTTTAACAATCGCGATTTTGCGATACTGTATCGTACCAACGCCCAGAGCCGCGCCTTTGAAGAAAGCCTGCGGCGCATGGCCATCCCTTATACCATGTATGGAGGCGTCAGCTTCTATCAGCGTAAAGAGATCAAGGACCTCATCGCCTATCTGCGTATTATCATCAACACCCGCGATGAAGAATCCCTCAAACGGATCATCAACTATCCTACCCGGGGGATCGGCAAGACCTCCATCGACAGGGCCGTGCTTACGGCCAATGAACAGAATATCACCCTCTGGGAAGTATTGGAAAGAGCCGGAGAGTTCGGTTATAAAGCAGGCACCCTCGAAGCCATAGAGAACTTCGTGCTGATGATCCGCAGTTTTGCCAGCATGCTGGCCACAAAAAATGCCTATGAGGTCGCCGCCCATGTCGGCAAACAGACAAACCTCGTCAAGGAGCTCTTTAACGACAAGACCACCGAAGGTCTTGCCCGGTATGAAAATATCCAGGAATTGCTGAACTCTATCAAGGAGTTTACAGAAAGACCCGACGAGGACGGCGTGCTGGAGACCGAAACAAAAGGCCTGGGTAACTATTTGCAGCAGATCACCCTCCTGACGGATGCGGATGAGAAGGACCCCAATGCCGACACCGTAAAGCTGATGACGATCCATGCCGCCAAGGGCCTGGAATTCTCCTGTGTGTTCGCCGCCGGACTGGAAGAGATGCTTTTCCCCAATGCCATGGCCATCAACACACGCGAAGAGCTTGAAGAGGAAAGGAGGTTGTTCTACGTAGTCATCACAAGGGCCAAGCAAAAGTTATGGATCACCTATGCCAATACACGCTATAGATTTGGACAGCTTGTCCAGAACGAGCCCAGCCGTTTTATAGAAGAAATACCTTCCGAGTTCCTGGACCGCAGCTTTGCCGGCGGCGGAGCCCGCAACCAGGGCTCTTTTGGTAATGAACGAAGCGCCTACGATA
>DASZVM010000478.1:0-3759 GCA_035547295.1 Puia sp.
CTGCGCTTCGTGATAGGTTGGAAATCATAGACTTAAGTGGATATGCCATCGAAGAGAAAGTGGAGATAGCCAAGCGCCACCTTGTTCCCAAGCAAAAGGAGGCCCATGGGGTTGACCGGCTCAACTTTTCGATCAATAACGGCACCCTGGAAAAGATCATCCAGGACTATACCCGGGAAAGCGGTGTACGGGAGCTGGACAGACAGCTGGCTTCCATCATGCGTTATCAGGCAAAGGAATACGCCATGAAAGGAAAGGTAAAACGGCAGCTGACGACGGCGGACATCGAGAAAGTATTGGGTAAATCCCGGTACAGCAACGATCTCTATAAAGTGGCCAATATGCCGGGGGTAGCTGTCGGGCTCGCCTGGACCTATGTGGGCGGGGACATCCTTTTTGTGGAGACGAGTCTCAGTGAAGGCAAGGGCGAGCTCAAGCTGACAGGCAACCTGGGGAATGTAATGAAGGAGAGCGCCGTTACGGCCCTGACCTATCTTCAGTCCAATGCCCGCAAATATGACATAGATCCTGAACTATTCAATAAAAAGACCATCCATGTTCATGTGCCGGAAGGCGCAGTGCCAAAAGACGGTCCCAGCGCAGGCATCACCATGATGAGCTCTATCGCCTCCGCGGTCACGGGTAAAAAGGTCAAACCCTACCTGGCTATGACCGGAGAGATCACGCTGAGGGGGCAGGTCCTGCCCGTAGGGGGCATTAAGGAAAAGGTGCTCGCTGCTAAAAGGGCCGGTCTCCGGGAGATCATCCTTTGCTGGCAGAATGAAAAAGACATCCAGGACATCGATTCCGCCTTTATCAAGGGTCTGAAATTCAATTTTGTTAAGAATATGCAACAAGTGCTGGAATTGGCGCTTGCATAGTCCCGGTCACTGAACTAATCCCTTGCAACGCGTGTTAGTTATTTAGCTGCAAGCTTGCAGCTAAAAAGATTTTCATGTTGGTTGTTTTAAGGGTTAAAAAAATCCCTCATTTCCATGAGGGATTTTTGCTAGTTTGCGGCTATTCATGAAACTGACTGCCGTCATCCTCCTCACTTTTGTCTTTGGCCGCACTGCTGCGCAAACCCTGGGAGGTAATACGGTCTTCAGCTTTCTTGACCTTTCGGTCACTCCGCAGCTGACGGCGCTGGGCGGCATCAATAATTCCGTTATTACGGATGATGTAGGGCCCTCTTTCAACGATCCGGCGCTCCTGCGGCCTTCCATGCATGGGGAGGTCAGCGCATCTTTCAGCACATTATACAGTGGTATCCGTAATTACGGCTGCTGGGCAGCGCTTCATAAACCCAGCTGGCAAACGACTTTTGCCGCGGGGGTGAATTACCTGGATTATGGCAATGTCACGCAGACGGATGCTGCGGGAAACATCCTGGGCGACTTTCGTCCTTCCGATTATGTGGTCCAGGTTGCGGCATCCCGCAGGTATGAAAAGAAATGGTTCTATGGCATGACGTTGAAATTCATCCATTCTGCGTATGGGTATTACCGGTCTTCCGGGTTGGCCCTGGATATCGGACTGAACTATTATGACAGTGCAAACCTTTTTCAGGCGGGACTTACATTGCGTAACATGGGTATTCAGCTGAGTCCATTCCCGGGAACGACAAGAGGTGATCTTCCTTTCGATCTGTCCCTTGGACTGACCAGGCGGCTTGCAAAGGCGCCACTGCAGTTTTCCTTCACTGCGCATCATCTGCAGCAGTTCAATATCCGGTATAACGACACGACCTATAATACCTACAATGGATTTGACCAGAATAATAAGAACGCCGCTTTTTCTTTTGACAAGCTTTTCCGTCATTTTATCCTGGCAGCGCAGGTCTTTCCTGAAGACAAGGTGGAGATCACTGTCGCTTACAACTATCTCCGGAGAAAAGAATTGAACATTGGTCCGGCGGGCAATGGTTTTACAGGATTTTCATTTGGGCTGGGGGTTTTGTTGAAGAAATTACAGCTGAGATATGCCAGAGGGTTCTACACAAACACCACGGGGTATAATCAGTTTGGTCTTGATCTAAGGTTAAATGATTAGACGGACATAAGTAAACACAATGGTCGACTAGGGAAAATGGGTAATCGTGTAGGGGAAACTACCGATTTGCGTCTTTTTTACTCCATTAGCAGTAAATTTGATCTGGTAGAAACAACTTTCATGATCAGGGTAATTATCGTCGATGATCATTTTCATGTCCGCGAGGCCTGGAGCTGGGTGTTGAACCAGGCGCCCGGGATCAAGGTCATCGCCCAGTGCGCCAACGGGCAGGAAGCAATTGAAGCAGCCGGCAGATTACGTCCGGACGTGATGCTTATGGATATCAATATGGCGCCCGTGAATGGTATCGAAGCTACCAGGTGCATCCGGCAATTCGACAACAATATCAGGATCATTGGCGTCTCCGTACAAGCCGAACGGTCATATGTAAATGAAATGCTCCGTAATGGCGCCAACGGTTATGTCACCAAGAATTCTTCCAGCGCTGAAATGATCAGTGCCATTGAAGAGGTCCAGGCAGGGAAGATCTATTTATGCGAAGAAATAGGCCATCTCAGAGCGCAGCTGCTCGTTAACTGACCACGGCTACCGCTTCTTTTTCATCCTTGAACGCGATCCTCGGCTTTAAGCCCAGCAGCTCGAACATTATGTTATCTTCTTCGAAGGAAGGGTTGGGGGTTGTCAGCAATTTTTCACCGGCAAAAATGGAATTGGCGCCTGCCATGAAGCAAAGCGCCTGCTCTGCCTGGCTCATTTCCGCCCTTCCGGCGCTCAGCCGGACCATGGTACGGGGCATCAGGATGCGTGCGGTGGCGATCATACGTACCATGTCCCAGGTGTCCACTTTCGGATTGTTTGCCAGCGGCGTACCTTTTACTCTTACCAGCGCATTGATGGGTACGCTTTCGGGATGTTGGGGCATCGTAGAGAGGGTATGCAGCATCTTGATACGGTCCGTATGCGTTTCGCCCAGGCCGATGATACCGCCGCAGCACACTGTCACCCCTGCTTTGCGAACGTTATCGAGGGTGTTCAAACGATCGTTGTAAGTCCTCGTGGAGATGATCTCGTTATAGTATTCGGAGGAGGTATCCAGGTTATGATTATAGGCGTAGAGCCCGGCGCCGGCCAGTTTTTTGGCCTGATCTTCATTCAGCATGCCCAGCGTGCAGCAAACTTCCATGCCCATTTCATTTACGCCACGCACCATGTCCAGGACCCTGTCAAAATCCTTGTTGTCCCGGACCTCTCTCCAGGCTGCGCCCATGCAAAACCGGGTAGAGCCGGCAGCTTTTGCCTTTGACGCATATTCCATGACTTCTTCTTTTTTCATCAGGGCCTGTACGTCCACTCCTGTATTGTACCGGGCAGCCTGGGGGCAATATGCGCAGTCCTCCGGGCATCCGCCTGTCTTGATCGACAGCAGGGTACAGACCTGTACTTCTCCTGTCTCGTTGTATTCGCGATGTATCCCTGCGGCCCGGTAGATCAGGTCCAGCAAGGGGGTATTGTATATATCCTGTATTTCTTCTATCGTCCAGTCGTTTCTTGTCATAAAGTGGATTTTCCTGAAGGTCAAAAATAGTTAAAATGTCCGAACCGGATACGGATCATTTTTTATTGCCCCCCACGCCGGGGGCGTCCCGCAGGTAGACCAGGGAGTCTTTTAGCAACGGAAGGCGCTGATCGAACAGCTTGTTGAATATGACCCGGAACTCATTGACGGCGCTTATGCTGTCATAGAGC
>DASZVM010000479.1:0-2930 GCA_035547295.1 Puia sp.
CAAGCATGAATTTGTGGATAGTTTATTTAGTTTATAAAAAAAAACCGCCGGGTGGCGGTTTTTTTTAAAAGGTATATCTCACACCCAGTCCGCCCCAGATGTCGATATACGTATGACTTGCCAGTTCCAGGAAGGGATTGATGTCGAGACTGAGATTGATGGGGGCCCCATTGATCTTATAGTCCAGACCCAGGACACCGTCGACACCCAGGGAGAAACCACCATCCTTGTAGACATGATCTCCATGATGCCAGTCCCCGTTGTACCAGCCGATGTGAGCGCCTGGACCAACGTACCATTTCAGACCTTCGAGGTCGGTGATGTCCCCATGGATCTCATAAAGACCGGTAAACCGGAACCCATGGTCCCAGAAATTGGCCAGGCCTTCCAGGGCCCTGTTATCACCTATAAAGTGCTTGACAGTGATGGCTCCGGGCCAGAATTTTACACCCACTGCTGTCTGATAGTCGCTGCCCATGGATTGGGCCGAAGATCTGCCGATGGTAAATAATGCCAGTATTGCTGATGCGATCAGAGCTTTTCTCATACTTGGTTGAATTTTGCCCAAAGGTATGGAAAAACCATGCCAGTATCTTGCTAATTGACAGTATTGACAGGCATTTAACTTTTTATAAAAGTTACTATTTTTTAATATTTATAGATTTGAGCAATCCAAATCCCATCAGGCCGGCCAGGAGCCAGCCTTCACCGTCCCTGAATTTGTCAATGCGATCGACGCTAATGTACAACCCACCAGTATCAACCCGCCTGCCCGTTCACTCTCGAAAAATTCTTTGAACAATTTTGTCAGTGCGGGTGTAGGCATAGAAGCCAAAGATACCCTAATAGTTGGTACCTTTGTGGCCCTAAATTATATGAAGGCAAGAACACTAAAAAAGGACAAGGTCAATATCATCACGCTTGGCTGCAGCAAGAACATGGTGGACAGCGAGGTGCTGAGCGGGCAGCTGCGGGCCAACGACATCGATGTGGTGCATGAAAGCGGCAGGAAGGACCACAATATCGTGGTGGTGAACACCTGCGGGTTTATCGACAAAGCCAAGGAAGAATCCGTCAATACCATCCTGGACCAGGTGGCCCTGAAAAAGAAGGGCAGCCTGGACAAGGTATATGTCACGGGCTGTCTAAGCCAGCGCTATCGTGAAGACCTGGAAAAGGAGATCCCGGAAGTAGACGCATGGTTTGGGACGATGGAGCTGCCCCTGATGCTAAAGCAATTCAATGCGGATTACAAGGCGGAGCTGTTGGGCGAGCGGCTGCTGGCCACGCCAAAACATTATGCCTATCTGAAAATATCGGAGGGGTGCAACCGTACCTGCGCTTTTTGCGCTATCCCCCTGATGCGGGGCGGCCATGTGAGCCGCCCCATCGACGAATTGGTAAAGGAAGCCGAAACCCTCGTAAAGAAGGGCGTAAAGGAGATCATGCTCATCGCCCAGGAACTGACCTACTACGGCCTGGATGTCTACAAACACCGAGCCCTCCCGGAACTCCTGCATCGCCTGGCGGATGTAAAGAGCCTGGAATGGATACGGCTGCATTATGCCTACCCTTCCAAATTCCCCCTGGAGATACTCGACGTCATGCGGGAACGTGAGAACATCTGTAACTACCTGGATATGCCTTTACAGCATGCCAGCGACAATATGCTAAAGGCCATGCGGCGCCAGATCACCAGGGCCGAAATGACCGACCTCATACATACCATCAGGGACAGGGTACCAGGGATTTGTCTGCGCACGACCCTGATCGCGGGTTTCCCCGGAGAGACGCATGACGACGTGGAGGAGATGAAGGACTTCCTGCAGGAGCACCGGTTTGACCGGGTAGGCATATTTACCTATTCCCATGAAGAAGGTACTTCCGCGCACGATATGGCGGACGATGTGCCGGCCGATGAGAAACAGCGAAGGGCGGAAGAGGTCATGGAGGTCCAGCAGGAGATCTCCTATGAAAAGAACCAGGAAAAAGTAGGGAAGGTCTTCAAGACCCTCATCGACAAAAAAGAGGCCGGCAGATGGCTGGGGCGGACAGAGTTTGATTCAGTAGAAGTGGATAATGAAGTGATCATACATAGCAGTGAGAAGTTGCCCATCGGGGAGTTCGTCCGGGTGAAAATAACAAAGGCGTATGATTATGATCTTGAAGGAGAGATAGTCGGTTAATATCCGTATAGTATTTACTAATTAAAGTAATGAGCGCTGCTCACAGATGATATAGATTTGCTAACGATTAAAACTTCATCATGCAGTTTAAAGATGCTACCGTACAAGAGATCGACCAGATAATGCAGGATGCCTGGAAGGCGTTTTTGCAATATCGCAAGACCTCATCGAAACAACGTGCCGGCTTTATGAGGACCATCGGCGCTGAAATGACGGCGTTAGGTGACGAATTGATCCACACAGTAATGGAGGAGACGCATTTGCCGGAGGGCCGCGTAAGGAATGAGCTGGCAAGGACTATTTTTCAGCTGAACAGCTATGGGGCTGCCGGTGAGGCAGGACATTGGCTGGAGGCCAGGATCGATACGGCCAATGCGGAAAAAGGCGATCCCGATATCCGCAAGATGCAGGTGCCGCTGGGTCCTGTCGTTGTCTTTGGGGCAAGTAATTTCCCTTTCGCTTATTCAACAGCGGGAGGAGATACGGCGTCCGCTTTTTCTGCGGGCTGCCCCGTGGTGGTCAAAGCGCATCCGGCGCATCCCCGGACCTCGGAGCTGGTGGCGAAGGCTATATTCAAAGCTGTTGAAAAATGCGGCATGCCAAAGGGAACGTTCGGGCATGTGCATGGCGCCGGCTTTGAGACAGGCAAGGCCCTGGTCACGCATCCGCATACCCGCGCGGTAGGTTTTACAGGATCTTATGGCGGCGGCAAGGCCCTGTTCGACTGGGCCAATCAGCGCAAGG
>DASZVM010000480.1:0-3842 GCA_035547295.1 Puia sp.
AACCCCTGCTTGCGCGCATAATCCTTCGCCGTGTGTAAAAATCTCGCCAGGTGCTCCTGCTCCCGCTTCATATTTGTATTCAGCAGGCTCATATACCCTTCCCTGCCCCCCCAGAAAACATAGTTCTGACCACCCAGCGCGATGGTGGCATCCAGGGCAGCTTTCACCTGCGCCCCTGCATGGGCCAGCACATGGAAATCGGGATTGGTAGCGGCCCCGTTCATATATCGGCGGTTGGAGAACAGGTTGGCCGTACCCCACAGCAGTTGTACCTTGCTGGCCGCCTGCTTTTGCTTGGCATATTCAGTAAGCGCCTGCAATCTCTTTTCGTTATCCGCTACATCATTGGTATAGTCCACCACGTCCACATCATGGAAACAGTAAAAGGGCAGGTCCAGCTTGGTGATGAATTCAAAAGCGGCATCCATCTTGTCCTTTGCCCGTGCAACGGCATCCCCCTTCTCATTCCAGGCATAGAGATGGGTAGGCTCGCCAAAGGGATCGCCCCCGTTGCCGCAGAAAGAGTGCCAGTAGGCGACGGCAAAACGCAAATGCTCCTTCATGGTCTTTCCTGCAACGGTCTTATTTGCATCATACCAACGATAAGCCAGGGGATTGTCCGTCCCCGGTCCCTCGTATTTTATCTGTCCTATTCCTTTAAAGAATTCTTTGTCACCTGTAATGATTGGCATAGCTATATTTTTTTATCCGTTTATAAATATTTACTTAATACCTCTTTCCACCGCCTGTACAATTGATCATACACCTCCGTTTTCTCCGGATCAACCCGGGCCAGGGGCCTCCTTCCGGCAAATGCTTCCTTCCCGCTCTTGAAAATTCCTGCTCCGATGCCGGCCCCCAGCGCCGCGCCTACGCTGCCATCGCTTTCATACAATTCCACCGGCACCCCCGTCGCATTTACAAAAGCTTCCGTAAATACGCTGCTGAGGAACATATTGGCCCTGCCGGCCCTGATGACAGAGGGATTCATCCCCCCTTCCCGCATGATGTCCAACCCATACCGGAAAGCAAAGGCGATACCTTCCTGCCCGGCCCGGTAAATATGCGCAGCCCCGTGCTGGTTGAGATCGATATGCTGGATATGCGCTCCGATGATCCGGTTGTTAAAGATCCTTTCCGCGCCATTGCCGAAAGGCAGGACCACGAGCCCTTCACTGCCCGGCCGGATGAGCTCAGCCTCCTTGTTCAACGATGCATAATCGGCGCCGCCCCCCGTATGGTCCCGTATCCAGCGGTTAAGGATGCCCGTTCCATTGATACACAGCAGTACGCCGATCCTCTTTTCAGCATCGGTATAATTCACATGGGCAAAACTATTCACCCTCGAAGCCGGATCATAGACTAATTTATCGCTGACCCCATAGATCACCCCGGAAGTCCCCGCCGTCGCCGCCACTTCACCCGGCTCCAGTACATTCAATGAAAGAGCATTGTTTGGCTGGTCACCCGCTTTATACGTCACAGGTATCCCTTTCCTCAAACCCAACGCCTCCGCTACCTCCACCCGCAACCCTCCATGGGAAGAAAATACAGGCCGTATAGCCGGTATTATCCCCTTATCAAAACCAAAAAAACCAAACACATCCCCGGACAACGCCTCCTCCCTGAAATCCCAGAAAATGCCTTCCGACAAGGCCGGTATGCTGGTGGTAATCTCTCCCGTAAGCCGCAGCGCGATATAGTCCCCTGGAAGCATTACCTTATCGATCTTCTCATAGACCCGGGGCTCCTGGTCTTTTACCCAGGCCAGCTTGGCAGCCGTAAAATTACCGGGCGAATTCAAAAGATGGGACAGTGCCTTCTCCGCTCCTATAGCCTCAAACGCCTTATCTCCATAGGGGACGGCCCTGCTGTCACACCAGATGATGCTGTCCCGCAGCACCCGGCGATCCTTGTCCACGGCCACGAGGCCATGCATCTGGTAAGCAATCCCGATAGCTGCAATGTCCTGAGGATCATAAGCACCGGAAGCATGCGCCTTCCGTATGGCCTGCTGTACATATTCCCACCACATCTCGGGCGACTGCTCCGCCCATCCCGGCTGCCGGACGAGGATGGCAGCTTCCGTGTCAGGATACTGGGCCGTCACCAGTGTCCGCTGCTGCGCAGCATCCACCACAGCCACTTTTATCGAAGAAGTCCCCAGGTCAATACCTAATAATAGCATGCAATACGTGATTTCAAATTTGAAGGATATAACCGCTGCTTTCTAAAATGCGGGTAAAGATAGAGTGATTTTTTGAAATTGCAACCGATTGCAGTATCTTTTATTACTATATTTGCCCATGGACGCAAAACGCGATGTTACCATTTACGATATTGCCAGAGTGTTGAGCCTTTCTCCCGCCACCGTCAGCCGCGGTCTGAAAAACCATCCCGCCATCAATATAAAGACCCGCAAGCGTATCACGGACATGGCAAAGGAAATGGGGTACCGCTCCAATAACTTCGCCAGCAACCTCCGGCGGCAAAAGACGAATACCATCGGGATCATCGTACATGAGCTAAAAAGCCAGTTCATCAGTTCCGTGCTCGCAGGTATTGAAAAGGTCACGGCGGCCGCAGGCTACGATCTGATCATCGGCCACTCTTCGGAAACCTATAAAAAGGAGGCCGCCAACGCACATAACCTCTTCCACAAACGCGTCGATGGCCTCATCGCGTCCCTGGCATTCGACACAAAAGACCTGGATCATTTTACCCCCTTTGTACAAAAAAAGATCCCCGTCGTCTTCTTTGACAGGGTGGAAGAAGCTCCCTATGGTACAAAAGTGATCATCGACAACGTAAAGGCGGGCTATGAAGCGACGGCGCATCTGGCTCAACAAGGCTGCCGGCGCATCGCCCATCTGACAGCCAACCTGGGACGTAACGTATATGCCGGCCGGTGCAATGGTTACAAACAGGCGCTGGCCGACCATGGACTCACCTTCGACCCAAACCATCTGCTCGTCACCGACCTTAGCGAAACCGCAGCCATCCAGTCCGCTCGCACCATCCTGAACATGCCATCCCGGCCCGACGGGATCTTTATAACAAATGATTTTTGCGCAGCGGTATTCATGCAGGAATTAAAAGAAGCAGGATGCCGCGTACCGGAAGATATAGCGATCGTCGGCTTTAACAACGACGTTATCTCAAAGATCATTTCTCCAAAACTAACTACGATCAATTATCCCGGGGAAGAGGTGGGTGAACAGGCAGCCCTCAGCCTGCTGGAGCAGATGGCCGGCCATTCCTCCGCGCGGACCACGGATACCGTTATCATCAGGTCGGAGCTGATCGTAAGGGAGTCGTCGCTGAAAAGTACGGCAGGCTGATGCCTTACTCCGTCCTGAGACTCTTCACCGGGTTCGCCATCGCCGCCTTTACAGCCTTATACCCCACAGTGCCCCACGCAACGATCACCGAAGCAAGGACCGCTGCCACAAACACCTCCCAGCCCAACGGCATATGATAATAATAATCCGACAGCCAGCGATGCATAAGGAAATAGCCCAGCGGACCGGCAATGAGGAATGCCAGTCCGATCAATAGCGTAAACTCCTTCGAGAACATGAGGACAATATCATACACGGAAGCGCCCAATACCTTGCGAACCCCCACTTCCCGCGTCCTTTGCAGGGCCATGAAGGAGACAAGACCGTACAGCCCCAGACAGGAAATAAAAATAGCCAGTACAGCAAAGACCTTGAACAGGGTCGCCGCAATCCCTTCCGCATGATAAAAATCAGCCACCGTATCGTCAAAAAAGGAAAAATCAAAGAAGTTGTCAGGGTACGCTTTTAAAAAAGCTTTCTGCAGCTGCCCCATCGCCAGGT
>DASZVM010000481.1:0-3286 GCA_035547295.1 Puia sp.
ATCCCTTCCCGGATGTCCATCCTCACTAAACAGATCAACAAGGATAGAGGACAATGTTTTTATTGCTCGCAATGTGGCCGGAGCTGTAAGGTCTATGCCGACTTCTCGTCCTCCAGCGTCCTGGTGATCCCTGCGCTGAAGACGGGAAATCTCGACCTGGTCACCAATGCCATGGCGCGGGAGGTCCTGACAAACAAGGAAGGACTGGCAACAGGTGTTTCCTATATCAATAAAGATGATATGCAGGAATACCAGGTCACCGGCAGAACTGTGATCCTGGCCGCCAGCGCCTGCGAAAGCGCCCGGCTGCTGCTGAACTCGAAGTCGGCCCGGTTCCCCAATGGACTGGCCAATGGCAGCGGAGTAGTAGGCAAATACCTGCACGATTCCACCGGCGCCGATATGGGAGGCATCATCCCTCACCTGCTGGATCGCAAACGCTACAATGAGGACGGCACGGGCGGCATGCACGTTTACACGCCCTGGTGGCTGGACAATAAGAAGCTGGACTTCCCCCGGGGTTATCACATAGAATACGGAGGAGGCTTTGGCATGCCCCTATACGGTTTTGAATGGGGTATCGAAAAGATCAACGGAGATGCTAAGATCATGGGTAAAGCCAAGGAGCCCGGTGGCTATGGCGCATCCCTGAAAGATGATTATCGCCGGCTGTTCGGCGCCCACGTCGGCATGGCAGGCCGCGGTGAAGCCGTCGCAAACATTCACAACTATTGCGAGATCGATCCGAACGTAGTGGACAAATACGGTATCCCTGTATTACGCTTTAACACAAGCCACTCCGAATATGAGATCAAGCAGGCCAAACATATGAAGGAAACCTTTAAGGAGATCCTTCACGCCATGGGCGCCGTGGTCACCTGGGGCGGGGACGACGACGCAAAAAATAATTACGGCATCCATGCGCCGGGCAATATCATCCATGAAGCCGGCACCGTCCGTATGGGCAATGATGCCAAAACAGCCCCGCTGAATAAATGGTCTCAGGCGCACGAAGTAAAAAATCTGTTTTGCGTGGATGGAGGTCCATTCGTATCTCAGGCCGACAAGAACATCACCTGGACGATACTGGCCCTGTCAATGCGCACCAGCGAATATCTCGTTGATGAAATGAAGAAACGTAATATTTAAAAATCATGGACAGAAGAAAATCCATTAAGACCATCATCGTAGGGACCGTAGGCGCCGTATCTGCAGGTACGCTGATAGAAGCCTGTAATCCCGCTGAAGATAAAAAGACCGATGCTCCCAAGACCGCCGATGCTACAGCGCCGGCAGAGACCAATCGGATGAAGGAAGAGGAAGAGCACTATAAGGAAGTGGTCTCCAAAACCTTTTTTACCCCTGAGGAAATGGCCACGATCACCATCCTGGGCGACATCATCATCCCCAAAGACGAGCACAGCGGCAGCGCTTCGGACGCCAAAGTACCCGAGTTCATCGAATTCATCGTAAAGGATATACCCAGCCACCAGATCCCCATGCGGGGCGGCCTTCGCTGGCTGGATGTACAATGTCTCAACAGATACGGGAAGGCTTTTAAAGATTGCTCCGGGCAACAGCAGATAGAAATGGTCGACGCCATCGCCTATCCCAAAAAGGCAAAGCCGGAAATGGCGCAGGGAGTATCTTTTTTCAATCTCATGCGCAACCTGGTGTCTACAGGATTTTTTACTTCACAGATGGGCGTAAAGGACCTGGGATATGCAGGCAATGTGCCTAACCAGTGGAACGGTGTTCCGGACGACGTGCTAAAACAATATGGGCTGGCTTATACCGAGAAAGAGCTGAAAGAGTGCGTCAGCTTCTCATAAGGTAAGGCAGGAATGCTTGTCGGCTGCCGGCTCAGCAGCTAATAGCTACTGAGCGGGCTTTTGTTCGGCCGTCGAACGGACGCAAGGCAAAGGAGTTGGACCCCTGGAGAAACCGTCGGTCCGTCCGTCTTCACACACGCGAAAGATCGTAATTGATAATTAATTGTCAAGTGGTTTGTAATAGAACCCTTCTTCATTCAGCACAAAACTGTTGGGGACAAAACTAAGAAGGGATTGTTTTACCATGGCAGCAGCTTCCTGCTGATAATGCAGACCAACTTCCGGGGTCCGCATGGCAAACTGCCAGCTTTGTATCTTCAGCAGCGCGATCCTGCTTTCCTGTAAAAGATAATTTTCCGATTGGCGAAACTCTTCTGCCAGATGATCCTGGTTGTTACGTATGTCAGGCGTCATAGGGGATCAGCATTAGTTTTTAAAGAATATTGGATTGTAGTCTTCAAACGCATATAAGATCATAAAATTGTGCGTTGGAAGCGATATTCCTTCCCCCGGAATTTTTTTCCCGATTTTGGAATGCCCTGGATGCCAATAGTCTTGTTCGCGCTTATTCTTCAGGCACTTACATTTTGGCATATTGTTCGTAATCCTTCAAGCATATTCGCACCTGAAACAAAAGCTCTTCAAGATATTTACCTTAAAACAATTTGACGGCCATCAATAGTTAAAAAGGTTTTTAGTTTTTTCAGGCTTACAGGTTACTTCTACAAGAAAGCAAAAATCGCCCCGCAAGCAAAATGTGGGGCGTTTTTGTTGTTATCTTATCAGCACCGTAGTCCCTTTCTGGAAGACCTTCTTTCCCGTATCCCTGTCCGTATACTGGAGCGTCCATACAAAAGTGCCGGGCGGCTGCGGCTGCCCTCCTGCCATACCATCCCATTTTGAAAGCCAGTCCCTGGAGGTATACATCAGCTGCCCCCAGCGGTTGTAAACTTTGAATTCCAGGTTATCCGCCTTGTAGGCATTCAGCGGGTACAGATAGTCGTTGAACCCGTCGCCGTTGGGAGTAAAGGCGGAAGGGACGGCGATATAGCAGGATTTGAGCACATCTATCTGTTGGACGGCAGTGTCTTTGCATCCCAGGTTGTTGGTGATGATAAGGGTGACGGCGTATTTCTTTTCAGCGCCGATGATGGGATAAAAATGGTCCTCAGGCAACGAATCCGTACTGCCCGTGCCATCCCCGAAATTCCAATCCCAGGTGCTGACATGCCCCTTGGTATCGTTCCAGAAGGGAACGCCGTCCTTGGGACATAATATGTTGGGAGCTTCAAAGGCGGCATCGATAGCATTGTCCAGCGGGATGATCTTCGCGGTCGTATCGCTGCAAGATCCATTGCTGACGATCAGCTGTACCTTCTTGTCGCCAAAAACGGTGTAAAGGTGCTCCGGATCATGGGCATGGCTGGTGTCCGTGTCATCGAATATCCATGTCC
>DASZVM010000482.1:0-3758 GCA_035547295.1 Puia sp.
CACTTGTCCAGACGGTAGCCCGCATTGCTCGTCATACCAAATGGGTCGGCGCCGGGCACGCCAAAGAGCAGCAGCGCAGCCCAATACCCCACCAGCAAAAGGGCGGAAACGATAAGTATCGTACGGGTAGAACAGTATTGCACCAGCAACGAAGCAAAAAAGTAGCAAAGAGCTATCCGCTGCAGCACACCCAGTATGCGCGTATGGGAAAGAGGAGAAAAGCTCCAGCCGCCATCCGCGGCACGTTCGAAGAAAGGGAACCAGTACATTAAAAATCCCAGTAAAAAGATAAGCAGCGTTCTCCTGAATATCTTTCCCAGCACAGCGGCATTGCTCATGGAGGCGAACTTTTTCCGGGAAAAGCTCATGGCATTCCCCACCGCAAACAAAAAAGAGGGAAATACCAGGTCCGTTGGCGTACACCCATTCCAATGCGCATGGTTAAGGGGAGAATAGGAAACTTCACCGCCGGGGGTATTTACAATAATCATAAAACAAATCGTCATACCTCTGAAAATGTCCAGGGATAAAGACCTGGATGAGGACGGCAAAGCCGTTAAAGCAGGGGATTGGGTCATGATGTACCGGGAATTAAATATTCGATGAATGTAGGGAATATTTTTCTGGATTTGACGTTTTAGGGAAGAGACCCTGACTTGAGCCTCAAATCCTTTCCGAGTATATTGAAAACCAAGACCGTAAAAATACTACGTTCCAACTGCGCTCTCCTGCTCCTCCTGATATGTCATTCGGCGGTCATTGCTCAGCAAAGACCGCAGCCCATCCGCTTCAAAAATGGTATTCTCAGCCGTGAAAGTAATATTGCCCGGATCACGGGTGACTCCCTGCACCTGTCCCATTTCCGGAAAAGCTATTATGTGCTGCTGCAATTCGATCATTTGCCGGGCAGCATCGAAAGGGCCGGTCTGCAGGCAAGGGGCGTCCGTCTTTTTGATTATATATCCGGCGGGTCATACCTGGCCGAGCTGCCGGACGACCTCCCTCCCATCACGCTGCAGCCATTCGCGGTAAAGGGTATCTTCAGGATCCCAACCTCCATCAAGCTTTCCCCAAAGCTGACAGATCACCCGGAACAATACACGCAACAGGAAGGACAACTCATCGCTGTACAATTCTTTGGCGCCCTGACAAAAGAAGAAGTGGGTAAAGCGCTGGAAGAGGCAGGCGCCCGGCTCATAACGACAAAGGTCAAACCCGATAAGGTCCTTTTCATCCGGGCGGGTAAAACAGCCCTGCAACGTATCGCAACCCTTCCGTACATCAGCTATATAGGGCCTCAGTCGATGAAGGACCAAAGCCTGAACTATAACAACCGCGCAGCGCATGGACTGGACGCATTGACCAATGATCCCGTACGCCACCTGCAGGGCGATGGGATGACCGTGGGCGATGGGGACGACGCTTCCCCCTGGTCACACGTGGATTTTACAGGAAGGCTGATCGACAGGTTTGGCGCCTCGCCTATCGACGCTCACGGCGTACATACATCCGGGACCATCGCCGGCGGCGGTATCCTCGATCCCACCGCCAGGGGAATGGCGCCTCACGCAACCCTTATCAGCCAGTACTTCAGCGATATTCTCGCTAACGCCGAGGTATATCTCAGCGATTATAATATGACGCTGACCAACAATTCCTATACGGCATACTATGGCGGATGTCCCTGGGAAGGCGATTATGACTTTCTCAGCTATTACCTGGACGGCCAGCTGGCTGCCCATCCCACCCTCCTGCATGTTTTTGCAGCCGGCAATGACGGACTTGCCACCTGCTCGCCTTACAGCATGCCTTATGCCACGGTAAAATCAGGATATCAGTGCGCCAAAAATGTGCTGACAGTGGGCAACCTGGACAATTCCAGCTATGTCATCAACTACTATTCCAGCTCCGGTCCCGTGGACGATGGACGGCTAAAGCCGGAGATCGTGGCAGGAGGTAACAATATCACTTCCACCTTCCCTAATAACACTTATGGGATAATGTCCGGCACCAGCCAGGCCTGCCCCACCGTCACCGGCTCACTCGCCATCGTCGCGCAACGGTACAGACAATTGCACGGCAACGCAGACCCATCCGCTGCCCTGCTCAAAACCATCGTCTGCAATACAGCTACCGACCTGGGCAATCCCGGACCGGACTTTATGTACGGATTTGGATCGCTGAATGCACGCGCCGCCATCGAAGCACTGGAAAGTAACCGCTATCTGACAAATACAGTGAATAATGCCGGCAACTTTACTTATACGCTCACAGGCATCCCTGCTGGCCTCCGGCAGCTGAAAGTCCTGCTCTACTGGCCGGACGTCCCCGGAGCACCCGGCGCATCTACCGCTCTCGTCAATGATCTGGACCTGACCGTCACCACCCCCGACGCAGTCATACATCAACCATTGATCCTGAACCCGGCCCCGGGGCATGTAACCGACATAGCCGTGGAAGGCCCTGACCATCTCAATAATATCGAACAGGTGGTGATCGACAATCCGCCTGCCGGCAACTTTACCCTGACGGTAAAAGGCTCCAGCATACCTTCCGGATCACAGAACTTTGTCCTGGCCTGGCAGCCAATTGCACCATCCGTTATTCTACAATATCCCACCGGATACGAAACCTGGACACCCGGCAGCACCGAAACCCTCCGCTGGATCGCCTATGGCAGCGAATCCAATACGTTTACATTGGAATACTCTCCCGATAACGGCACCAGCTGGACTACCATCAGCAACACCATTCCATCCGATAAACGCCTGTATACCTGGACGGTACCCACCACGGCTACCACCCAGGGCCTGATCCGGGTAAGCCGCAACGGCACCGCCTACAGCGACATCTGCAGCCACGGCTTTGCCATTCTTGGTCAACCGGTGGTCACAGCTACCAATCCCTGCCAGGGCTATGCACAGCTCGCCTGGAGCGCCATATCTTCCGCCACCGGCTATGATATCTTTCAACTAAAAGGGGACAGCATGGCCAGGATCGGGTCGACGGCCGGCACCAGCTTTTTAATAGGCAGCTTGCGGCGGGACAGCACCTATTGGTTTGCCGTAAGCGCGGTCAACGGAAGCACCGATGGCCGGCGTTCCTTAGCCCGGCAGGTCACCCCTTCCGGCGGAGCCTGTGCATTGACAGCCCTGGACAACGATATTACCATCGACAGCCTGATAGCCCCGCTGACAGGCAGACAATCCACTTCCTCACAGCTGGGTTCGGCAGAAACCGTCAGGGTCGAATTAAAGAACCTGGGCACGATAGCCACCAGCGCCCCCATCAGCCTCTCCTATCGTATCAACGGAGGCGCCGCCATTACAGAAAGCACATCCGCCATCGTCCCTTCCGGAGGAGGCGTCTACAGCTATAGCTTTACCGCCAAAGCAGACCTTTCCGCCCCTGGCGTTTATACCATACAAACATGGGTGTCTTACCCGGGAGATCCCCAGCAGGGCAATGACACCCTGACCATCGTGGTCAAACATCTGCAGAATGCCCCCATTACATTGAACCCCGCCTATACCGAGGGTTTCGAATCAGCCGCCGCCGCCGAATACACCAGCAATACCATGGGATTCACCGGCCTGGACCGTTGCGACTTCAGCCGCAGCAATACCAATGGAAGGGCTCGCACCTTTGTCAACACCGGCTTCGCCCACACGGGCGTCCGCAGCGCCATACTTGACCAGCTGCACTACAGCACAAACACCACAGCCGACAGCCTGATAGCCCCGCTGACAGGCAGACAA
>DASZVM010000483.1:0-2461 GCA_035547295.1 Puia sp.
TTCCCTTAACACGCCGCATAACCCCTTGCTGGTAACCACGCCGATGCGGGCGCACATCTCCTGTATGGATGCCATCAACGGGAATGTGATCAGCGCCGTCCAGAGCGTGCTCAGTCCAAATGCCGCCCCTGCCTGGGAATAAGTGGCAATACCGGAAGGGTCATCATCGCTGGCCCCTGTGATCATGCCCGGTCCAAAGGTCTTCCACACTTTGGCAATGCGCATCCTGATGGTGGTGGTCTTTTTCATGTGAGATGTTGAGGAATTTCTACAATATACTATTATTATCATGCCATCAAACGGCTGTATCCCCTGGCACCTGTTTTGTCTGACTTTCAGAGTGAATACACCCTTGCAAAAGATCGGCGCCTGGTATAATCCCGCCGGCAGCGAATTTATCGTCTGGGCTCCCGAATGTAAAAATGTGGAGCTTGTTCTCGAGTCCCCGGCACCGGTGATCCATCCTATGGCCCGGGATGAGAAAGGCTATTGGAAGATCACCTTATCCGTAGATGCCGGTATGCCTTACCGGTACCGGCTGAACGAAGAGCACAGCTATCCGGACCCCGCCTCCTTTTATCAGCCCTTGGGCGTTCATGAGCCATCCGTGCTTGGGCACCGGCTTGATTTTCCCTGGACCGACAACGGCTGGAATGGCATTCCTCTCAGCAATATGATCATCTATGAGCTCCACACAGGCTGCTTCTCGGACACACATGGGTTCGACGGCGTTATCCAACGCCTGGGCTATCTGTCCGAGTTGGGCATCAATACCATCGAGCTGATGCCCCTGGGACAATGTCCCGGCAGCCGCAACTGGGGATATGATGGGGTCTACCCTTTTGCCGTTCAGCACTCCTATGGAGGCAGCGAGGGTTTTCAGCGATTGGTGGACGCCGCCCATGCAAAAGGGATCGCCGTGCTCGTCGACGTGGTATATAACCATCTGGGTCCCGAAGGCGGCTACCTGTCCGCATTTGGTCCTTATTTCACCGGGAAATACCACACTCCCTGGGGCAGCTCCCTGAACTATGATGGTCCATGGTCGGATGGCGTGCGCAATTATTTTCTGCAGAATGCCCGCATGTGGCTGGAGGATTATCATGCCGACGGGTTACGCCTGGATGCCGTACACGCCATCCACGATTCCAGCGCCTATCATTTTATACAGGAGCTGAAAGACCTGGCGCTGGACATCGAGGCAAGGACAGGGATGAAAAAAACGCTTATCGCTGAGATCGATCTCAACGATCCCCGCTATATCACACCTGTCGAAAAAGGAGGCTACGGCCTGGATGGACAATGGATCGACGAGTTCCATCACGCCCTCCGCGCCTTGCTGACGGGTGAATGCAATGCTTACTATGAGGACTTTGGCGACATCGCTCACCTGGAAAAAGCCTTTCGCCATACCTATGTTTACAACGGTATTTACTCCCGCCATCGTAAAAGGACCTTTGGAGGACATGCCGACCACAACCCCTTCAGCCAGTTCATCGTCTTTGCACAGAACCACGACCACATCGGCAACAGGGCCATGGGCGACAGGCTTACACATTGTCTGAACTTCGAGCAATTGAAGCTGGCCGCGGCCACCGTCCTGCTGTCCCCCTACGTCCCATTGCTGTTTATGGGAGAAGAATATGCCGAGCAGCATCCTTTTCAATATTTCACCGATTTTTCAGACCCGGCGCTGATAGAGGCGGTCCGAAAAGGCCGTCAAAAGGAATTTGCCTGCTTTGCGGAAGGTTGTGATCTGCCCGATCCCCAATCTCCGGATACCTTCCTGCATAGTACTTTATCCTGGGACTACCGGCAGGGCCAGGGCGCCACTCTCCTGGCCTATTATCGTCACCTGATCCATTTCAGAAAGACACGGCCCGCCATGCAGGGAATGAACAGAGAAGACCTTCACCTGCGCCCCGTGGAAGGACAAACGCTTTCTTTTGAAAGAAAGATCCTCAATGACCATATCTATGTCTGGCTCCATTTTGGGGCGAACCCGGTAACCATTCATATGGACAATGGCTTTTCCCTACGCAAGATATTCGACTCTGCCGCCGGTGAATGGTCGGGCTCCGGGGCAAGCGAAGATATTCTTGAGCTACAACCTTATTCGGCGATCATCTGCGAAAAAACCTTATAATGAACCTACCCATTTCGACATATAGAGTTCAGTTACATGAAAAATTCAATTTCCATGAGTTGGAAGGGATACTTGAATATCTGCATGAATTAGGGATCTCAACTATCTATGCCTCCCCCATCACCCAGGCCGTCAAGGGCAGCCAGCATGGATACGATGTCACCGATCCCCAACAGATCAGTCCTGAGATAGGTACGGAAGAAGATCTTGAAAGAATAGCCTTACTTCTTAAAAAATATGATATGACATGGGTACAGGATATAGTCCCTAATCATATGGCTTATGATAGTGGTAATGCCTGGCTTTGGGATGTTC
>DASZVM010000484.1:0-3084 GCA_035547295.1 Puia sp.
ACAATTTTATTCATGTTACGGTAAGCGACGATGGGAAAGGTTTCGATGTAAATAAAAAGAGGAGCGGCATAGGCATCTCGAATATGATGAACAGGATCGAGTCCTACAATGGGGAAATACAGATACAAAGTTCTCCGGGTAATGGCTGCACGATACATTTTAAATTTCCTCTCTGAACCAAAGGATAAGTTGGACCGATTGCCATAACTTTATTGCCGGGAGATGTAGTTTATGAACACCCGTATATTACTTATCGAAGACGAGCACTCCGTGGCTTCCGTGATAAGAAAGGCCCTTATGGAGGAGCAGTATGAAGTATCCGTCGCCATGGATGCGGCCTCCGCATTGGATCATATCATCCGCTGGCAATACGATCTTTTTATACTGGATGTCATGCTGCCCGGCGGGAATGGCATGGACCTTTGCCGGAAGATCCGGAAAGAGGGGATACATATGCCCGTGTTGATGCTGACGGCCCTTGGGTCGGTGGATAATATCGTAATGGGTCTGGATGCGGGTGCGGACGACTATCTCACCAAACCTTTTAAGATAGCGGAGCTGCTGGCCAGGGTCCGTTCGCTCCTGCGGAGGGCTCCGGGTTCGGCCGGGATAGCGATCAATGGGGCTCCTGCCAGCCATGCAAACGTACTTGTATTTTCCGATGTTACGCTGAACCTGGATGAAAAGAATGCCCGGCGGGAGGGGAGGGTGATCGAGCTTACGGCTACCGAGTTCAGGTTATTGGAATATCTAATGAAGAATCCCCGGAAAGTGCTTTCGAGGATGGACATCCTGGAAAAGGTATGGGGATATGACTTTAACCTGAATACGAAGACAGTGGATGTTTATATCAATTATTTGCGCAAAAAGCTGGAGGAGTCGGCCGGCAACCGTATCATCCATACGGTGGTCGGCATGGGATACATACTAAAAGAAGAATAGTCCTATGAAAATACAGCTAAAGATCACCCTTTTATTTACGCTGCTTTGTCTTTCGGTCGTCGTGCTGCTCAGCACGGCAGTGTATTATTTTGCCAATGAGAAGGCTTTCCAGGACTTTTATGTCCGGCTGGAGCTGAGGGCGGTGATCGCCTCTAAAATAGATTTCGAGATCGACTCCCAAAGCCAGGAAGCGATAGAAAACCTCCGCAAACAACATGTGCAGCAGCTGCCGGAGGAAGAAGAGTTTATCATCAGGACGGACACGATCGACAGGATAAGGAACACAGCGTTGTATAGAACTGCCGGGGAGCAATTCTTCTCCGATGCTTTGAAGGACGGAAAGGCTGTGGCCCGTCATCGTTTTCAGTTTTTTGCCGGCATCATTCACCCTGCTCCTTCGGGTGATTACCTGATCATTGTCTCTGCGGTCCATAGTTTCGCACAAAATTTCCTGCTGAGCCTGCAGAAGATACTGGTGACCTCCTGTATCATTTCCACCATTGTGCTGTTCAGCATCGGTCTGCTGTTTTCCAAACAAGTGTTGTCCCCGATACGCAATATTGCAAAAAGGGTGACCAATATCAGCGTCACTTCCCTGCACGAGCGGTTGGAGACCAGCAATGGAAAAGATGAGATCTCTTTTCTGGCGGCCACTTTTAATGATATGCTGTCCCGGCTGGAAACTGCATTTGAGACGCAGAACAATTTTGTCAGCAATGCATCGCATGAGCTGAATACCCCTTTAACCGCTATTATCGGGGAGGCTGACCTGGCGCTTGCCAGGCAACGGGACCCGGAACAATACCGTGAAGCCCTGCGGGTGGTCATGAGTGAAGCCGAAAAGCTGAAAGCTATTACCAGCGGGCTGCTGGAGCTGGCACAGTCCAGTTTTCACGGCAACCTGGTCTATGAGCGGGTGAAGGTGGACGAGCTTGTACACAAGAGCCTGCAGGTGGCCAGGAACGTATATCCCCAGTGTAATATCCGGCTGGATCAAAGCCTGCGTCCGGAAGCCGCCAGGGAGCTCAGCATCAGGGGAAATGCCCAATTATTCGAGTTGGCCATCTCCAATGTGCTGTTGAATGCCTGTAAATATTCCGGAGAAAAGCAGGTGACGCTGGCTGTCGCGGCCAGTAGGACACATATCGTTTTTATCATCAACGATCAGGGTATCGGTATCCCCCTGGCGGAGATCAAGCATATTTTCGACCCGTTCTTCAGGGCCTCCAATGTTAAGAATACCAAGGGTTATGGCATCGGTTTGCCCCTGGCCCGGAACATCGTCCATCTGTATAAGGGCAGCATCGAGATCCATTCCAAAGAGAATGCCGGCACAGAAGTGATCATCAAATTCCCTTTGTGATATAATCCGTCAGGTTTGTTAGCGTTTTGCGTTCCTTACCGTTTTCTTACCGGTTTTTTATCTCTTTCATACTTCCTTTTTACCCCTTCCTTATTCCGGGGTTGCATCTTGCTGTCAAATTATAATTTATGAAGAACATATTATTACCGACCAATCTTACCATTACTTCACTCTATCCCATCCACGAGATCTGTAAGAATGCAGGGGAGGAGCCATGCAATATCTATCTTATCCATACATTGGATACACCCACGGGTATCATGGACCTTTTGTTCCTAAAGGACAGAAAGCCGTATAAGATGCTATCACCGTCCTTTCTCGAAGCGTTGGAAATGCTGAGAAAAAAGTATGCTTCGGTCATTCATATCCTGTCTTTTGAATTCCTGTACAGCAACTCCAGGGCCTATCTGCGCAATTATATGCAAGGCCGCAACATCCAATCTATCTATATGCTGGAGGACTATGATTACCGGGGCGGGCTGGAGCAGTCTGTAAACTGCGTCTCCGTATTGCATAAATGCAAGGTGCCTGTCATTTATATTGAAAAAACGTCCCACGGAGAGGTAGGCATCCTGACAACCCTTTTGTACAAAGAAAAAATGCTGGCTTAACATGTTATTAAAGAAAAATATCCCTATCAGGTATATCATCGGCAAGATCAGGACAGAGCTGATGCTGGTGAGCTTATATACAGTCGGTGTGGTTATCCTTTATAAGATATTCCATTTTACCCATTTAGCTATTCCGTTATCCATTCCCATGATTATGGGGACTGTGAT
>DASZVM010000485.1:0-7576 GCA_035547295.1 Puia sp.
ACGTAATAAAAGCAGGTATCATCGGCGGCGCAGGCTACACGGGTGGAGAGATGCTCCGGATATTGCTCCGGCATCCGAATGTCGAGCTATCCTTCGTACACAGTAAAAGCAACGCAGGCAAGCCCCTGTACGCTGCTCATGAAGACCTCCTTGGTGAGACGGAGAGGACGTTCGATTCCGAATGGAGCTATGATGTCGACGTTCTCTTTCTGTGTGTAGGTCATGGAGAAGCAAAGAAATTTATCGAAGCGAATTCACCTGTCACAGGCAAGGTGAAGATCATCGATCTTTCGCAGGATTACCGGCTCCACACGGGCGGGCCATCTTCTTCGGCAGGGGATCCCCGGGCCAATCGCCCCCTCCTCGACGGACAACCCGTGATCTACGGCCTCCCCGAGCTGAACAGGGACGCTATCCGGACCGCCCGGCATATCGCCAACCCAGGCTGTTTTGCTACAACCCTTCAATTGGGGTTACTGCCCCTGGCCAAGGCCGGTCTGCTGAGCGATGTATATACCACGGGTATTACCGGCAGCACCGGTGCAGGTCAAAGCCTCTCCGCCACCTCGCACTTCTCCTGGCGCGCCAACAATATACAGGCATATAAGACCCTGACGCATCAGCATTTGAAAGAAGTGGGGCAAACGCTGCAACAGGCAGGTGGCAACGCATCCATAAGCTTCGTCCCCTGGCGGGGCGACTTCGCCCGCGGCATCTTTGTCAGCTCACAGCTCAATGTCGAGCGACGACAAGAAGACATCCTCGCCCTTTACGAAGAATTCTATAAAGGGCACCCTTTTACCATCGTAAGCCGGCAGCCCATCTCCCTAAAGCAGGTGGTCAATACGAATAAATGCCTGATCCAGCTGGAGCAGCAAGGTTCACAGCTGGTAGTGCATTCAGCCATCGACAACCTGACCAAGGGAGCATCCGGCCAGGCAGTACAGAATATGAACCTCCTGTTCGGTCTCGATGAGACTACCGGGCTGCACCTGAAAGCAAACGCCTTTTAGCCACCGTTCCGTCCAGGCCCTCAGTCCGGGCGGAACTCAAAAAAACTTATATGAACTTATTTGACGTCTATCCCATCAATGACATCACCATCGTAAAAGCCAAAGGCTCGTATGTGTGGGATAATGATGGACAGCAATATCTCGATCTGTATGGCGGTCACGCCGTCATTTCCATCGGTCATACCCATCCGCATTATGTCAGCCGCCTCACCGATCAGCTGAATAAAGTAGGGTTCTATTCCAATTCCATCCGCATCCCCCTTCAGCAGGAGCTGGCCGCAAAGCTGGGAAAGATCTCCGGCAGGGAAGATTATCAGCTCTTCCTTTGTAATTCAGGCGCGGAAGCCAACGAGAACGCGCTGAAGCTGGCCTCCTTCCACAACGGCAGGAAAAAGATCGTCGCGTTCACAAGATCATTCCATGGCCGTACCTCCCTGGCAGTAGCCGCGACGGACAACCCTTCCATCGTTGCGCCGGTGAACCAGACGGACAATGTCATCTTCCTTCCTTTTAACGACGAGGCAGCGCTGGAAGCCTGCTTCCGGCAGCAGGGAGATCAGATCTCGTCCGTCATCATCGAAGGCATACAGGGCGTGGGCGGTATAAGGGAAGCATCCGCCTCCTTCCTGCAAAAGATCAGCAAGCTTTGTAAACAATATGGCGCCGTGTTCATCGCCGACAGCGTACAATGCGGATACGGGCGCAGCGGTAAATTCTTCTCCCACGATCATGCCGGTGTGGATGCCGACATCTATACCATGGCCAAGGGAATGGGCAACGGTTTCCCCGTAGCAGGCATCATCATCGCCCCTCATCTCCATGCAAAACATGGCATGCTGGGTACCACCTTCGGCGGCAATCACCTGGCCTGCGCCGCCGCACTGGCCGTGCTGGAGGTCATCGGGCAGGAGAAGCTCATCGACAATGCCGCGGACACCGGCAGCTACCTGATGGAAAAATTAAAGAACATCCCCGGTCTGCAAAATGTAAGGGGCAGGGGGTTAATGATAGGATTTGATGTTCCTGATCAGTGGAAGGAGCTGCGGAAGAACCTCCTGTTCAACCAACGTATCTTCACCGGTGAAGCCAAGCCAAATACCATCCGGCTGCTGCCTTCCCTCGCACTGAGAAAGAAGGATGCGGACGCATTCCTGGACGCGCTGGAAGAGGAGATCAACGTCCTGCAAGGTGCTGCCAGGGTCACTGAATAACAACAACGAGCTCAATTCAATAAACGATGAAGAATTTTATCTCCGCCCATGATGTAAAGAACATCGACAGCCTGGTACAATCGGCCCTGGCGTACAAGGCCGACCCTTTTAAGGACAAACGCCTGGGTGCCGACCGGCGGATAGGTATGCTGTTCCTCAATCCGTCCATGCGTACCCGTCTCAGCACACAGATCGCCGCGCAGAACCTGGGCGCGGAACCCATCGTTTTTAACGTGGATAAGGAAGGCTGGGCCCTGGAATTTGAAGAAGAGGCTATCATGAGCGGCAATAAGGTAGAGCACGTAAAGGATGCCGCACCCATCATGGGCAATTACTTCGACATACTCTGTATCCGTACCTTCCCCGGACTGAAGAACAAGGAGGAGGACTACAGCGAGCTTTATATCAATCAATTCGTCAAGTACTCCGGGATCCCGGTGGTGAGCCTGGAAAGCTCTACCCTGCATCCTCTTCAAAGTCTGACGGATATCATCACTATTTCCGAAACGCTTGGGTTCCCCCGCCTCGAGATCAGGCGTCGTCCCAAGATCGTCCTCACCTGGGCCCCGCACGTAAAAGCGCTGCCCCAGGCCGTGGCAAACAGCTTCTCCCAATGGATCAACGCCTGGGGACAGGCCGATTTCGTTATCACTCATCCCGAGGATTATGAACTGGACGAGCAGTTTACAAAAGGCGCTACCATCACCCATAACCAGGATGAGGCATTGAAGGATGCCGACTTCATCTATGTAAAGAACTGGAGCACTTTCAGGGATTATGGCAAGATCTATTGCAACGATCCCGAGTGGATGCTCACGCAGGAAAAGCTAAAGGTCACCAACGATGCAAAAGTGATGCATTGCCTTCCCGTACGACGGAATGTAGAGCTTAGCGACGAGATCCTCGACAGCCCTTCCAGCATCGTGACAAGAGAGGCATCCAACAGGGTATGGGCCGCGCAGGCAGTCCTGGCGGAGCTACTAAAAAAATAGAGCATGCAACTTTCCATTATCAAGATAGGCGGTAATATCATCGACGACGAGGCCAAGCTGGATTCATTCCTGGAAGCATTTGCAGCCGTACCCGGCAAAAAGATCCTTGTACATGGGGGCGGCAAGCTGGCTACCAAGGTTGCCACAGGTCTGGGCGTGCAGCAACAGATGATCGACGGCCGCCGTATCACCGATGGGGAAACCTTGAAGATCGTCACCATGGTCTATGCCGGCACCATCAACAAGAACATCGTGGCCAGCCTGCAGGCAAAGGGTTGCAATGCCATGGGTCTCACCGGCGCGGACGGGAATGCCATCCTGGCGCACAAACGGGTACATCCTACCATCGATTACGGCTATGTCGGAGATGTGGATGCCGTGGATGCCGCCCTGCTCACCAGTCTGCTGATGCTGGACAAAACCCTGGTGCTCGCACCCATTACCCATGACAGAAAAGGCCAGCTGCTGAATACCAATGCCGACACCATCGCCCAGGAAGTGGCCAGGGCCCTTTGCAGGACCTTTGACACGAGCCTGGTCTATTCTTTTGAAAAGAGCGGTGTGCTGCTGAACGCGGAGGACGACAGCTCCGTCATCGGGCGTATCGACCCGGATTATTACCGGCAGCTGAAGGAGCAGCAGGTGATCTTTGCCGGTATGATACCCAAGCTTGACAATGCCTTTGCCGCCCTGAACAGCGGTGTAGGGAAGGTCATCATCGGGCGGGCCGAACAGCTGCCCCAATTACTCGCCGGCAAGTCCGGAACAACTATTGTACATGCTTAATGCCGACATTCATATCTTACAGGAGGAAGCCCTCGGTCTGCTGCGACAGCTGATCGCCATTCCTTCTTTTAGCAGGGAAGAGGACAAGACCGCCGCTGCCCTGGAGCAATATCTCAGGGGGAAAGGCATCCCTGCGCAAAGACTGGAAAACAATGTCTGGGCAAAGAACAGATACTTCGACCCGGCCAAACCCACCTTGCTTTTGAATTCGCACCATGACACCGTAAAGCCGAACAAAGCCTATAGCCTCGATCCCTTCTCCCCTATCGAAAAAGAAGGGAAATTATACGGGCTGGGCAGCAACGACGCAGGCGGGGCGCTGGTGTCCCTCATCGCAACGTTTGTCTACTATTACGACCAACAGGGCTTGAGCCACAACATCGTCCTCGCCGCCACGGCAGAGGAGGAGATCTCCGGTCACCAGGGCATCGAGCTGCTGGTCCCTCACCTGGGAAAAATAGACTGGGGTATCGTGGGCGAGCCCACGCAGATGCAGCTGGCTGTCGCAGAGAAAGGGCTGCTCGTGCTGGATTGCACCGTCCACGGCAAGGCAGGTCATGCCGCGCGTAACGAGGGGGAGAATGCAATTTACAAAGCCCTTCCCGACATCGAATGGTTCCGTACATACAGCTGGCCCAGGGTCTCCGATCTGCTGGGACCCGTAAAGACGACCGTCACCGTCATCGACACCGATAATAAGGCGCATAATGTCGTACCCTCCGCCTGTCATTTCGTGGTGGACGTGCGGGTAAACGAGCTATATACTTTTGAAGAGATATTGGGCATTATCAGACAGCATGTTTCCTGTGATGTGCAGCCGCGCAGCCTGCGCATGCGCAGCTCTTCCATTTCTTTGGACCATCCCGTGGTGCGATCCGGTGTCCGGGCAGGAAGGAAATGTTATGGCAGCCCTACGACCTCCGACAAGGCGCTGATGCCCTTCCCGACATTAAAGACAGGACCCGGCGATTCGGCCAGGAGCCATACTGCCGACGAATTTATTTTCCTGGATGAGATAAAAGATGGCATCACCTCTTATATTGATTTGTTACAACCTATTCTGAAATTATGAGCGGAAAAAAGATCTGGAGCAAAGCAGCCACCAGCACCTCTGAGCAGGTGGAGGCCTTTACCGTAGGCCGTGATAAGGAATTCGACGTGCTGCTGGCCGAATATGACGTGCTGGGCTCCCTGGCCCATACGCAAATGCTGGAAAGCGTTGGTCTCCTCAGCAGGGAGGACAGGGACCTGATCCACCAGGAGCTGAACAATATCCTCACCGTGATCAGGGAAGGCAGGTTCGTCATAGAAGAAGATATCGAGGACGTACATTCCCAGGTAGAGTGGATGCTGACCCAACGCATCGGCGAAGCCGGTAAAAAGATCCACAGCGGCCGCAGCCGTAACGACCAGGTAGCCGTGGATATAAAGCTTTATCTCCGTGCGCAGGTGCTTCATCTGAAGGATGAGACAAAAGAGCTTTTCGATCTTCTCATCCGGCTCAGCGAACAATACAAAGACCAGCTTCTTCCCGGCTATACGCATCTGCAGATAGCCATGCCTTCCTCTTTTGGACTTTGGTTTGGCGCTTATGCGGAAAGCCTTGTCGATGATCTCGAGCTGCTGGCTGCCGCCTATCATATTGTCAACAAGAACCCCCTGGGCAGCGGCGCCGGCTATGGGTCTTCCTTTCCCCTGGACAGGGAGCAGACCACCCGTTTGTTGCAGTTTGCCGCGTTGAACTACAATTCCGTATATGCGCAGATGAGCCGTGGCAAGACGGAAAAGATCGTTGCCGCGGGACTTGCCTCCATCGCCGCCACTCTCAGCCGGCTGGCCATGGACTGCTGTCTGTATATCAATCAGAATTTTGGTTTTATATCCTTCCCTCCCGAGCTTACCACCGGCAGCAGCATCATGCCCCATAAAAAGAACCCCGATGTGTTCGAGCTGATACGGGCCAAGTGCAACAGGATCCAGGCAGCCCCCAATGAGCTGACCCTGCTTATCAACAATCTTCCTTCCGGCTATCATCGCGATCTGCAGCTGACAAAGGAGATCCTTTTCCCCGCTCTCGAAGAAGGGAAGGCCTGTCTGCGGATGATGCGGCTGATGCTGTCGAATATCCAGGTAAAGGAGAATATCCTGAACGACGAAAAATACAAATATCTGTTCAGCGTGGAGGCCGTCAATGAGCTGGTGAATAAAGGCGTTCCCTTCCGTGAGGCTTACCGCCAGGTGGGGGATCAGATTGACAAAGGGACGTTCCACTTCGATCACCGGCAGCAGCTGCACCATACGCATGTTGGAAGCATCGGCAACCTGGCCAATGACAAGATCGCGGGAGAAATGGACAAGGTGCTCGCGAAATTTGCCTGATCCCGCGTGGCCGCCTGTTCGTACGGGATAATTCCTTAAATTGTACAAACAAGCTGCTGCATGATGAAAACCCTCCCTTTATTGCTGTTTATCCTGACCGTGGGCGCCGGCCCCATCACCGGCATCGACCCCCTGAAGACCCAGGCCGCCGCCGACATACAATCCCAATACGATAATTATAAAAAGATAGCCCTTCAGATCTGGGATTATGCCGAAGTAGGTTATAAGGAAGTAAAAAGCTCTGCCCTGCTGCAAAAGACCCTCACTGACGCCGGCTTCAGCATCAAGGCCGGCGTTGCGGACATCCCCACTGCTTTTGTGGCCAGCTATGGTTCCGGCAGTCCCGTCATTGGCATCCTGGCCGAATTCGACGCCTTGCCCGGTCTGTCACAGCAGGCAGTGGCCGGGAGAAAACCTTTCGAAGGCAGGACAGCAGGTCATGGCTGCGGGCATCATCTGTTTGGTACCGCAGCCGCAGCCGCCGGCATAGAGATAAAAAAGCTCGTAGAAGCAAAAAAGCTCAGCGGCACCATCCGCGTATATGGGTGTCCGGCAGAAGAAGGAGGGTCCGGCAAAGTATATATGGTCCGGGCAGGGCTGTTCAACGATGTGGATGTCGTCATCCACTGGCATCCCGCTGATGAGAACGGCGTGACCCTCACCAGCGCCCTGGCAAACAAGTCCGCCAAGTTCCGGTTTCACGGGCTCGCCGCCCATGCCGCCATGAGCCCCGACAAAGGCCGTTCAGCCCTTGACGGAGTAGAGTCCATGGACTATATGGTCAACCTGATGCGCGAGCATATTCCCCAGGAAACCCGTATCCATTATGTCATTACCAATGGAGGAAAAGCGCCTAATGTGGTACCCGATTTCGCCGAAGTGTACTACTATGTCCGGCATCCCAAAAAAGAAGAGGTGGTACGAATTTTTGATTGGGTGGTCAGGGCCGCAGAAGGGGCAGCCCGGGGAACACAGACCACCATGGATTATGAGATCATCGGAGGTACGCATGACCTGCTGCTGAACAGATCGCTGGCGTCAGCTATGCAACAGAACCTTTTGCAGGTGGGAGGTGTTACCTACACAGCGGAAGAAGAGGCATTTGCCCGTAAGATACAGTCCTCTTTTGCCTATAAAGCGCCTGGTATCGAAGATGCCGCGATAGTCAAGCCATTAAAAGAGGTGAATGATGCGG
>DASZVM010000486.1:0-3335 GCA_035547295.1 Puia sp.
GGCATTGTCCTGGGCTCTACCTACAAGCGGTATAACCTCAGCGGAAACATCGATTATACTGCTACCAGCTGGCTGAGATCTTCCACCAGTTTGAAATATACGAGGGGGGATACCAAGCTGCCTTTTGGCACAGGCGGCCAGGGTGCAAGCTCGGGCATTGGCTATTTGTCCAAGCTGCCGCCTACGCTGGATGGGGGTAACCTGGTGACTACACAGATAAAAGACGGATTTGGCAACTATGGCTTTTTCAACCCCAATAACCAGGCGGTGAGGAATTGGGGTGCGGGTCCTGTGTATAGTATCGAGACCCAGGACCAAAGGAACTATACCAATTATTTTTTGGGTTCCACCTCCCTGGAAGCTACTGTTTTCCCTGGTCTTAGGATAAAGACAAATTTTGGCATCAACACTAACGACTATTCCGGTTATTACTACACACCACCCGACACGAGGACACAGAAGCAGTACGGCATGTCCACACAGGCAACGGCGGATTTTTATTCCCAGTCCGCCAATAACACTTTTGAATGGCTGTGGGAAAATACGGTGGCCTATACAAAGACGTTTGGGGATCATAGCATCGACTTTGTCGCCGGTTTTTCCGCGCAGGAAAATACCTTCCGGCAGATCGGGGGACAAGGCACAGGGCTGCCAAGCACTTCGTTGAGGAACCTGAATGCGCTCGCAACGGTGACAAAGATCTACGGCGATCAGACCACGACGACCCTGGAATCCCAGTTTGCACGGTTAAACTACAGTTATAAAGATAAGTACCTTCTTTCCGGATCAGTGAGAAGGGACGGATCCTCGAAGTTCGCTGAAGGTCATCAATACGGTGTATTCCCCTCGGGGTCCGTTGGCTGGCGTATAAAGCAGGAGTCTTTCCTACAGGATGTGTCTGCCATCTCCGACCTGAAGATCAGGGCCAGCTATGGGGAGATCGGCAACCAGTTGGGAATTGCGCCTTTCCAGTACATAGCACAATATACCTCGGGGCCCGGTCAGGCCGACCAGGGTAATAATGGTTATCCCTTCAACAAGACCTATCAGCCGGGCCTCGTGCTGGCAGCTCTGCCTGATCCTTCCCTGAAATGGGAGACTTCCAAACAGACAGATATAGGTGTCGATGCGGCTTTTTTAGGAGGCGATCTTACCCTGACAGTGGATTATTATAAGAAAAGATCCAAGGACTTTTTGTTGGATTTACAGGTATCTCCACAATCGGGTTTTACCCATGCCACGAGAAATGTGGGCAGCATCGATAACCACGGGATAGAGGCGGCCCTGAACTATAGCCATACGGCAGCCGGCGGTTTCCATTATAGTGTCGGGGTGAACGTTACCACGGTGAACAATAAACTTCTGAGCCTGGTCAGCGGGGTAACCAATCTTCCCAATCTTTCCGACCTTGGTTTCCCAACGACGGGTTCCAATAACTGGGGTACCTACAGCAAGACTTATGTCGGCGGACCGGTAGGTGAATTCTATGGCTATAGGTCGGCCGGAATATTCCAGACACAAAAAGAGATCGATGACCTGAACGCGATAGCCCAGACAAAATACGGCGTCAACTATCAGCCTACAAGCGGCCCTTCAGGAAGCGCAGCGCCGGGCGACAGGAAATTCGTGGACATCAACCATGACGGCAGGATCACGGCTGACAGCGACCAGGTAGCCCTGGGCAGCCCGATACCAAAATTTTATGGCGGGGTAACCTTTGATGCCAGCTATAAGAACTGGGACGTCAGCGTCTTTTTCTATGGTACATACGGCAATAAGATCTATAACTACCAACAGCGGACACTGGAAAGTTTCGGCACCTCCACGGGTTCTGTCGGTCTGGAGAACATCGGTCTGAAATATTATCAGAATGCCTGGACATCGACCAACCCTTCCAACCGCTATGCCAGGATCGATGCGAATGAGTTCAATACCAATACCCGGCCATCCGATCAATATGTGGAGAACGGCAGCTATCTGCGGCTAAGGACCTTTACCCTGGGTTATACCGTACCACTGAAGGCTTCCGGAAATTTTGCGCCAAAAATGAGGATATATTTTACGGGACAGAACCTCTTTACCATTACCAAGTATTCCGGGCTCGACCCCGAGATCGGGGTTCCTCAGGGAACAGATGTCAATAACAGGGATAATACCAGCTACCGTAGTGTAACCGCGGCGGGCATCGATGTAGGTACCTATCCTAACTCGAGATATTACACGGTGGGTGTGAATTTTACGTTCTAATGAATGATCAAAACAAAAGGAAAATGAAAAGCAAAAAATATATCATATACGCCGCCGTTATACTGCTGGTGGCTCCCCTGGCCTGCTCGAGGGATTTCCTGAACCAAAAGAATACAAAGGCGGCCGGCGCGGAATCCCTCTTCAATAAACCCCAGGACGCCATCAGCCTGGTAAATGCCATCTATGACGGATTTCAGCATGACAACCAGAACTTTGTCCTGAAGGCCCTATGGTATAACGCCAACTATTGCTCACAGGACTTCTTCAACTGGGGGGCTGACGTCAGCTATAATACCTATCTCTTCCCAACGGACTTTGCTTCGCTGGCCACATTCTGGAACCTTTCGTACCAGGGTATCAGCAGGGCCAATGCCGCTATACCCATCATCGATCAAATGCATAAGGACACCGTGATCAATGATTCGCTGGCTAATTTTCTCACGGGACAGGCTCTTTTTTTAAGGGGCGTATTCTACTACTACCTGGGCTGCACATTCGGTGGTGTTCCTCTTGAGCTGGATGTAGTAACGGATGGCCTCCATCCCCGCGCCAGCCAGGATTCCGTATTTCAGCAGGTGGTGGCGGACATGACGCAGGCAACAGGTCTGCTTCCCTGGCCGGAAGACCTCCCCTCGTCGGAGACAGGCAGAGCGACAAGAGGCGCGGCTTACGGCTATCTGGGCGCCGCACAGATGTGGCTGAAAAAATATACGGATGCGCTGGCAGCGTTCAACCAGGTGATACCCCACTATAGTCTCATGGCGAATTATATGGACATCCATGAGTATGATCACCAGAACAACCAGGAATCCATCTTCGAGCTGCAGTTCAAACTGCCCGGCGGTGTGACGCCGGACTGGAGCTATAACAACAATGAGGTCACCTGGAACTCATCCTTTATGTGGCCCTGGGAAACTTCGAACTTCGGCTATACCTATGCCAATAAAAAATTGTACGAATCCTTTGAGCCGGGCGATCTGCGTAAGGCTGCAACTATTATCGGTCCTGACGATACCATCGCCAGTCCCGGCATCGTAAAAAGAGGCGGTCTCAAGGGATATTCCCAGGTGATCGCCGGATTCGAAGGG